>PFGG01000035.1:74182-320027 GCA_002783405.1 bacterium (Candidatus Blackallbacteria) CG13_big_fil_rev_8_21_14_2_50_49_14
GTGTCGGCCAGCGGGCGGCAGCAGTCACCCGCCTGCAATACCTGATTCAGGAACAACAGGAAGCCATTCTCGACAGAATTGTCGCCGAGACGGGCAAAAGCCGGTTTGATGCCCTCAGCTCAGAATTCTTTGGCGTACTCGATGCCTGCGAACACCTGGCCCGAATCGCCCCCACGGCTCTCGAAGACCAACAGGCCCATACCCCCCTGGTGCTGATGGGTAAAAAATCGCGGATTTGGTTTGAACCCCTGGGAACCGTCCTGGTGATCGCCCCCTGGAATTATCCTTTTTACCAGTTGTTGGTACCTGCCTTGAGCGCGTTTTTGGCGGGCAATGCCGTCTTGCTCAAACCCTCTGAACTCACTCCCCTGCAGGGCTTGCTGGAAGATCTGTTCAAAGCAGCAGCGTTTCCTGAACACGCCCTGCAAATAGTCTATGGCGACAAAAGCACAGGCCAGGCCCTGGTAGAGGCTCACCCCGATCTGATCTTCTTCACGGGCAGTGTGGCCAGCGGCCGCAAAATTATGGCCAGCGCAGCGCAGAATCTGACTCCCGTGGTTTTGGAACTGGGCGGCAAAGATCCCATGCTGGTCTTTGAAGATGTCAACCTGGAGCGGACCGTCAATGGCGCCCTGTGGGGGGGCCTGACCACGGCAGGCCAATCCTGCACCTCTGTCGAACGTCTCTATGTGCAGAAAAGTATCTATCCCCGCTTTTTGGCTGTGCTTGAGAGCAAAATGAAAAAACTGCGGGCTGTCAGCCAAACCCAGGAACCCGCCGATATTGGCAATATGACAGCCCCATTTCAAATCGAACGGATTGAAAGCCAATTGCAAGAAGCCGTGGCTGAAGGCGCCAAAATTCTCTCGGGAGGCACATGCGAAAAGGATTCCCGCTATTTCCCCCCCACCCTGGTGACAGACGTTCACCACGGCATGAAACTGATGCACGAGGAAACTTTTGGCCCCATACTGGCAATCATGCCCTTTGAAACTGAAGAAGAGGCCATTGCCCTGGCCAATGACTCCCCCTATGGCCTGAGTGCCAGTGTCTGGTCAGCCGATCTCAGCCGGGCCGAGCGTGTGGCCCGCCAATTAAAGGTTGGCAATGTCTCGATCAACAATGTCATGCTCACCGAGGCCAACCCTGCCTTGCCTTTTGGTGGCGTCAAAGCCAGTGGTTTCGGGCGCTACAAAGGGGTGTGGGGGTTGGAAACCTTCTGCAATCTGAAATCGGTGCTAATGGACAGCCAGAACGGCAAGATTGAAGCCAATTGGTATCCCTATACCCAGCCCCGCTACCAACTCTTTACCCAATTGATAGGCGCGCTGTTTTCACGCCAGAAATCTTTGCTCAAAACCGTTTTGACCGGGCTCAAGCTTGAAAGCCTGGCCCAGAAGGAGAAACTCTGAATGTACGATTTCGCGATCATTGGTTCCGGCGCCGGGGGTGGGGTTTTGGCCCATCAGCTGCACACAGCGGGCGCAAAATGTGTTTTACTCGAAGCTGGTAAATTTTTTCGCAAGGAAACCTTTCCCCGCACAGAACTGGAATACAGTCCCCAACTCTTTTGGGGCGGGGGGCTTGAGTTTGACACCAGCAGCAAAATGGCCTTTTTAAGGGGCCGTTGCGTGGGGGGCACCACCAATCTCAACCAATGCCTGCTCGACCGTTTCGACAGCGTGGCCTTTGACGATTGGAAACGCGAATCAGGCGTGGATTTCTTTTCAGAAACAGGCCTGGATCCCCACTACAGCGAAATTGAAAATCAGCTCCATTTAGAAAAAATTGAGGCCCGCCATTTCAACCGCAATACCCAACTCTTTATCAAAGGCTGTGAAAAACATGGCTTTGGTTGGGCCCCCCTGCGTCGGGGCCAATCAGATTGCGCCCTGGATCAGGGCAATGACTGTATCGGTTGCCTGGGGGGCTGTCACCGCGATTCCAAGCAAAGCACCCTGGTGGGCTTTATTCAGAAAGCCGAAGCCACGGGTCTGGAGATTCGTGCCGAATTTGAAGTTGGCAGAATCGACCCTACGGGTGAAGGAGTACGGATTGAAGGACTTGAAAAAGGCCAAAAAACGACTCTGCAAGCCAAGCAGGTTATTCTGGCAGCCGGCGCCTTTGGCTCCAGCAAGATTCTGCTGCAATCCGGCTTTGGCAACCAACTTCCCACTTTGGGCAAAAATTTCAGCTCTCACCCCCAATTTATGTCCTTTGGCCTGTTTAAAGAAGAAATCAACGCGCACAAGGGGGCTTTTCAAGGGGTGAAATCTCAAGATCAGCATTTTCGCAAAAGTGGTTTTAAACTTGAGAATGTCTTTGGGCCCCCCATTTCAATCGCCATGCTCTACCCCCGCTTGGGAGCTGCCCACCAAAAATTCATGAAAAATTACCGTAAAATGGCTTGTATTGAAGTTGCTGTGCGTGATGAAGCCATTGGTGAAATTCGCCTGGGAGCCAAGGGCAAACTCGCCATTCACAAACCCCTGACCCAACAGGATCTGCTGCGCCGGGATCAGGGCCTGGGCGTGGTTAACCAGATCTTTACCAGCTTGGGCGCAGAAGAAGTCATGCCTTCGCCCTATTATTTTGGCCTGCATTTAATGGGCGGTTGCAAAATGGGGGTGGAAGCCCGCGAATCCGTGGTCGCTCCCGATTTTCGTGTGCATGGCCAGCAAAATATCTTTGTCGCAGATTCCAGCCTGTTTCCCAATGCACCGGGTATCAACCCCGCCCTGACGATCATGGCCCTGGCAGAACGGCTGGCCAGCCAGCTCAAGAAGGGAGTTTAAGCATGTCACAATACCTCAACAAAACCCAACTCAAAGGCCTGGTCAGACTGGGCCGCCTGATGCTGCCCCACTCAGGTGAATTTCCCTCTTTTCAAGAACTGGGCTGTATCGAGCATATCGACGAAATTGCCGCCTATATCCCCGAAACGGATCTGGCCGATCTGAAAATGCTGCTGACCCTGCTGGCACTGATGCCCACTCCCGGCTTGAAAGGCTTGATTCGCATGATGCAAAGCCCGGATGCCTGGCCTGAAAGTGTGGCCAGCACCCTGCGTCAGATGGATACCGGTCTGCGTGGCATTATCATGAGCCTCTATTACTCAGGCCGCAAGGGCAGTCGCTATTCAGGGCAAACCCCACTGGAACTGATGGGGGTGGAGATTGTCAGAGTGCCGCTTTAATGGGGTTTAAATCAGGCAAGCGCTTAAAAAACCGTTCAGCGCTGAATCCGCTGCCGATCGTTCTTGCTCAGCCAAAGTCCCCCCACCAGGGTACCCAAGGAAGCTTTTAAAGCCTGAGAGCCTGGCTTGAGCAGGGGATTCCAAAGCAGGGTCTCTTTTTCAAGCATTTGACGAATCGCAGGATAATGGTTCAATTTGGGCACGCTCTCGATCGCGACAAGCGGCAAACAGAGAATCAGCCAAGAGACCAAAGCCCCCAGCAACATGCCCCCCAAACGGTTGGGCAGTTTAAGCGGCCCACTTTCAATCCCCTGCACAATCACATAGACGCCAATACTAAACGCCAAGTAAAGGATCAGCCAGGTAGCCGTCATGCCCAGGGGAATGGCCAGGGCAGGGCGTAATTGAAACATAATCCCAAAGAGAGAAACCAAAAGTTCTTTGAACAGGGGCGTAAAAATAAAGGCGCCCACAAGCGCCCCCAGGCTGCCTGCGCTTTTGGCAAAGCCATAACTGTAACCTGCCGCCAGATGATACACAATCAAGATAATCGCAATTAAATCAATCCAATTCATGCACTTATGCTAGCACAAATCTCAGCCAAAACGCGATAATCCGGAGAATCCTCTCTGATCCAAGCGCCAAACTGCGCTAGAATAGGGGAAAGTATATTGAATTTGGAAATACCCCATGTCTTCATCCCCCGAAAAACTCCCTGTCCTGGTTGGCATGACCAGTGCCGAAATTACCGAATGGGTCACCGCCCAGGGTGAAAAGCCCTTCAGAGGCCGTCAGATTGCCCAATGGCTGTATCAAAAACATGTTACCAACGCTGAAAATATGAGCGATCTGAGCAAAGCGTTTCGCCAGACCCTGCAAGAAAAAGCCCTGGTCAGCCCAGGTAAAATTGTCGAAACCGTCAAATCTGCCGATGGCACCACCAAGTTTCTGATTGAGCTGCAAGATGGCGAAATCGTCGAATGCGTCACGATTGTGCAGAAGCAACACCTGACCGCCTGCGTTTCTTCTCAGGTCGGCTGCAATGTAGGCTGCCCTTTCTGTGCGACAGGTCTGAGCGGCTTTCGTCGCAATCTGACAGCCGGTGAAATCGTGATTCAATACCTGCTGATGCAGCAGGCTGCTGAAGCGGGTCTTTTGGCAGATCATACCCCCCATACCCGCATTGGCAGCATGGTTTTTATGGGCATGGGAGAACCCCTGCTCAATTACGATGCTGTGCTCAGCAGCATGCAGATCTTCAACAAAGAAATTGGCTTGGGCATGCGCCATATGACCATCTCTACCTCGGGTATTATTCCCGGCATTGAGCGCTTGATGAAAGAACCCGTCGATTATAATCTGGCGATCTCGCTGCACAGTGTCAAAACAGAAGTGCGCAACCGCCTGGTACCCATCAACCGCAAATACGGCGTCAATGAACTGCTGCAGGCTGCCAAGCTCTACGCCAACCGTACCGGCCGCAGAATCACCTTTGAATACACCCTGCTGCAAGGCATCAATGACTCCGCTGAAGATGCAAAAGCTTTGATCAAAGCCTTGCGGGGCATTCACTGCCATATCAACCTGATCGCCTATAACCCCGTCAAAAGTGCCTTTCAGGCACCCCCGCGCAAAGAAATTCTGAGCTTTCAGTTTCTCTTGACGGAAGCGGGTTTCCCCGCCACCATTCGCCACAACCACGGGCAGGCCGATATGGCTGCCTGCGGTCAACTGCGGGTACACCAACGTGAAAAAGATCTTCAGGTTCTGAATTGAGTCCGCAGGATTCTCTCTCTGGGCTGGTGATCAAGGTCGAGGCCAATTTTTATTCGGTGGCCTGGGGTGATCAGGTTTTTCTCTGCACCCTGCGCGCCAATTTAAAAAAAGCGGGTGAAACGATCAAAGTCGGAGACCGCGTTCAACTCGAAAATATCCATGAAGAACGCCCTGTGGTGGTCAGTTTTGAACCCCGGCGCAATGAATTACAACGCCCTGCGATTGCCAATATTGACCAGGTGCTGCTGGTTATGTCCTGCCTGCAACCCGATTTTAACGCCAATTTGATCGATCGCCTGATTCTAGCGGTGAGTTGGGAGCGTTTGAACCCTGTGATTTGTGTCAGCAAAGCCGATTTACTCGACGAAGACTTAGAGGCATGGTTGCGTGAAGAATATGCAGCCTTTCCCCTCTATTTTGTTTCTTCCGCCACGGGCCAGGGCTTGGATCCTCTGCGCAAGGCACTGATGGGAAAGATCTCTGTCCTGGCAGGCCCTTCAGGAGCCGGCAAGTCTTCGTTGATCAACCGCATCAACCCCGAATGCCAATTGGTGACAGGCGAAGTCAATCAAAAACTGGGAACCGGCAAACACACCACGCGCCACGTCTCTTTGCATGCCGTGCATTGGCAAAACGAAACAGGCTGGATCGCGGATAGTCCAGGCTTCAGTGCCTGCGATTTGCCCCCCCTGGAACCTGCTGAACTGGCTTCTTTTTACCCTGAATTCAAAGCCTGGCTGGGCAAATGCGGCTTCAGCGACTGTCTGCACCGTGAGGAATTGGACTGTGCGATCAAAGACCATCTGGACACCGATTCAGAGCGCTACTATAACTACCTGCGTCTGCTGCTGGAGGTTGAAGAGCGCTTCAAAGCCCGCATGGCAACCTCTACAAAAAACGAAAAACTCACCAAAAAAGCCGTGGGCAAAAACAATCAGAACCTGGTGCTTAAATTGGGAACTGTTGGCAGGGCCCGCAGTCGGCGCACCCAGAGACAGGCCTTGGAACAGGTCGGCAATTGGGCGGAGCTGGATCCCCAGGCCGTTGAGGATATCAGCCCGGAAGAATGGCGCCTTTAACGGCTTTCACTTGAGCGTTTGGGCCAAAATGAGCGCAGATCAACCACCCCCCAAAGCATCAGCATCAGCGAAACCATGATCAAGACCTTGGCCTGGGAATATTTCACAAGATAAAGCGCAATTCCCCCCAAAAAGGTGCTGAAACCATAAATCAAAAGCACGGCCCGCCGCTGTGAGAGCCCAAAATTGAGCAGGCGATGGTGTAAATGGCCCTTATCGGCCTGAAAGATCGGTTTGCGGGTCAACAAACGGCGCACAATCGCAAAGGTGGTATCAAAAATGGGGATACCCAGAATCAAAATCGGCAAAAAGACAGCCACTGTAGCCGCCACTTTCATGGCCCCTGTCAGCGAAAGACTGCCCAGCATAAAGCCCAAAAAGAGACTGCCACAATCCCCCATAAAAATCTTGGCGGGGTTGAAATTATAACGCAGAAATCCCATGGTACTGCCCACCAGGGCAATCGCAACCAGAGCACTTAAACCCTGATTGCGCTCCAGGGCCAGCATAAACAGGGTAATGCCTGCAATCGTCGAAACCCCTCCGGCCAGGCCATCGAGCCCATCAATCAGATTGATGGTATTGGTAATGCCCACCAACCAGAAAACCGTCAACACAAAGCTCAACCATTCTGGAAAAAGAAAAAGCCCACCCATGGGATTGGATATAAACGAAAGCTTGACCCCAAACCAAAAGGCCACGCTGGCAGCCGCAATCTGCCCCAATAATTTGACCTTGGCCGGCAGATCGTAAAGATCATCGATCAAGCCCACCACAAAGATCAGGGCGCCCCCCAACATCATGCCCTTCCACTCCGAAGGCAGAAGTGAAAAATAACCTGGGTGAAGGTATTCAATCCCCAAAAGGGAAAGGAAAAAACCCACAGCAATCGCAATACCCCCCATCCGGGGGATCGGTGCGGTGTGGATTTTACGTGTACCCGGCTTATCAACCTTGCCCACTTTATAGGCAAAGCTGCGCACCAGCGGTACGAAAAGGTCGGCACTGAGCCAAGCCATTAAGAATGTTACTACGTAGGGCCAATTTTCACGCATAAGGGTTTATTGCCAAGGTTTTCTTCTGCCATTGTAGCATGGGGCCGATCCGAGGGATTCATATCGGGGTCACAATCTCATAAAAGCTGAGAAGAGAATATGTTAAAATGCCTTAGATCATCTCAGAGCGCTAATAGCTTGAAAGGCTCCTTTCTCAATGAACAATCAACAAGAACAGCTGGCAAAAATTGCCGCTCAGATTCTGGAACAAGCTTCCGTAAAACCCGATTACGGTATTATCCTGGGTTCTGGTCTGGGTATTCTGGCAGAGTCTGCCGAAAACGCCACTGTGATCCCCTATTCTGAAATTCCTCATTTCCCCACCTCCACAGCTCCTGGCCATGCCGGTAATTTGGTCGTTGGCAAACTCGGTGGCAAAAATGTCGTGATGATGCAAGGCCGTTTTCATACCTATGAAGGCTATACCCAGCAGGAAGTCACCCTGCCCATCGCCGTGATGAAAGAAATGGGCGTACACAGCCTGATCGTGACCTGCGCAACCGGGGGTCTGAATTATAATTTTGTGCCCGGCGATATCATGCTGATTCGCGATCATATCAACTTTACAGGCAGCAATCCTTTGATTGGCCCCAATGATGAGGAACTCGGCCCCCGTTTTCCCGTCATGTTTGATGCCTATACCCCCGCTCTGCGTGCGATTGCGCATGAAGCAGCCCTGAAACAGGGCATTCGTCTGCATGAAGGTGTGTATTGCGGAATTACAGGCCCAGCCTTCTTTACCGCTGCCGAATTGCGCATGCTGATGCAATGGGGCTGTGATTCGATTGGCATGTCAACCGTGCCCGAGGTAATCATGGCTGTTCACCGTGGTTTAAAAGTCATGGGCCTGGCCTTGATCAGCGATATGGCGATTCCCGATACCGGCCATCATGCCACTGGCGAAGAAGTTCTGCGTGTCGTCAACGAAAGCAGCCCCAAATTCGCAAAACTCCTGGTATCTATTCTTCAGGATCTCGCATAAGGCATGATCACGGCAGATCTGGTCACACCTCTGGGCGAACAGGCCTCCTGGGTCGTTGTCGGCAAACGCCTGCTGCGCAACAAAGCGTTTCTCTTTGGCGGCAGCGTGGTCTTGGTATTTTTGTTGTTGGCTTTTTTCCCACAACTTTTTACCCACTACAATCCGATTGAAAAAGATCTGGCCAGCCGCCTGCTGCCCCCCTCTGCCGCACATTGGTTCGGCACCGATGATCTGGGCCGCGATGTCTGTGCCCGGATTATCTACGGTGCCCAGGTCTCGCTCAGGGTGGGTCTGCTTTCAGTGGGCATTGCCCTGATCGTGGGCTCCTTGATTGGCGTCGTGGCGGGCTATTTTGGGGGCATGGTCGGTGAAATTCTGATGCGCACCATCGATATTATTCTGGCTTTTCCCAGCATTCTGCTCGCGATTTTAATCGTGGCCATTCTGGGGCCGGGCCTGAACAATGCCATGATCGCGATTGGAATCGTCAATATGCCCCTCTATGCCCGCTTGCTGCGTTCTACCACCTTGCAGGTGCGCAACCAGGAATTTATTGAAGCCTCCCATGCCATGGGAGCCAGCCATACGCGCATTATTGCTTTTCATATTTTGCCCAATTGCCTCTCTCCCCTGATCGTTCAGGCCACGCTGGGCATTGGTGCCGCCATTCTCGAAACCGCAGGCTTGAGCTTTTTGGGCTTGGGTGCGCAGCCCCCCACCCCCGAATGGGGAACCATGTTGAGCAATGCCAAAGACTTTATCCGCATGGCCCCCTGGACCCTGACCTTCCCTGGCTTGGCAATCACCGCCGTGGTCGTGGCCTTCAATCTGATGGGCGATGGCCTGCGCGATCTGTTCGACCCCCGTACCGCAAAGAAGATGTAAGTATAAGGTTTTAAGAAATACACTTGGCCTTATATTGGCATGAAAAGCCTGAAGGAGATTGTTTTCTGAAGCAAATTTCTGAATTATTGACAAACCATGCCTTTAGAAAAGGACATTGTCCTGGTAGTATTTTTCAATTGGGTTCAGAAGCCCTCGAACATGAGCAGCTGTTTTGCTGTCTGACTCCCCCGGCCGATGCCAGAGTTTTTCCGCTGATCGAGGCCTACAGTCAGATCTTTATGGGCCATTCAGAAACAGGTCTTTACTTTTTCTTTTTCTCTCAAGAAAATTTGGATCTATTCGCTTCTTTACTTGAAACAAGCGAACTTGACGTATTGAACCAACCTCAGGCCCCCAGCATTTCACTGATCTTTCTTGAGGATCCTCTCTTATTACACGATTATTTTAAACAACCGAATGGACTGTTTCTCTATGCCGAAACACACCCACCCCTTCCCTCAGAAATAGGTCTCATTTCAAATCAGGTAATTGTTTTGCAAGAATCACCCTCCCCCATTCAAAACGGGCAGACAGAGATCATCCAACTGAAAAATGAAAAAGCTATTCTTTCGGAATATTTTTTAAAGCTCACACCCCAACTCCATTCGCTGCAAAATAAAATTACATGCATGCATCGGCTTGAAAACCAAACCAGTACCACCTATCCCTTCCAAGAATTCAAGCAACACGCCATCATTGGTCTTGGAATCAAAGAAACAAATCTGGCTTCAGAGCAGGCCCTCGTTCAGGTCATGCAAGCATTGGCGCAATTACCCGCAACTCATCGTTTCTGTTTAATCGGCCATCAGGGAAGCGCCCAAGAACTTTATCAGAGAATTCAAAACAGTGAGCTTTCAGAAAATCTTTTGGTGTATTTCGACGAATTTCATCCGAATTACAATGAAAAGCAGCGCATTCCAGCATCTTTACTTTATCACCGTTCACACCTATCACAGGAACCTAAACCAGATTGGCTTCTGTTTTACCTACCCAAAGAAGAAGAAACAGACCATATGCGTTTCTATCTTCGCAATCTGGAAGGCCCTTTTCGTTTTATCTTGCCCTTTTTAAATCAAGGCTATTGGCCCCAGGAAACCGTTGAGAATCCCGCCCCTGTTTTACTCTATTTATTCCCTGGCGCAGGTTCCAGCCGACTGGGAAGCCCGATGACCATTCTATTTAAACATTTTGAATGGACCCAACGCACTTTTCACCCCTTAAATTCCAATCTACTTTTTAACCAATCCATCCCCCAAAACCAAGTTATCAGTCTCGAACAAGCAAATCAGTATGTGAACAACCAAATCGACAGCCTCGATTTCTATCAATATATGATTGTTCACGATCCCTTTGAATTGAAAAGTATTTCACATCATCGCTATCTCAGAAAAATTATCTTGATTCGAGATCCCAGAGATGTACTGACCAGCTTCTATTTTCGAGAATTTGTGCCCCAATTTGGAAATAAAAAACTGAATCTAGCAGAAAAAGAGGCCGACTTTTTAGCGCTAATGGAAACAGGCTATCTCAACCGTAAAAAGAATTACTATTTAACCTGGCCGAACCTTCAAACCATGAGTGATATATTTGTTCAAGCCACAGAAGCTCCCCATACCCTGGTGATCAAGTTTGAAGATCTTCACCATCAAGAAGACGAAACCTATCAAAAAATTCTTGATTGGCTAGGTTTTGCCCAACACCCCCTGATTCAGTTGAGCCCAGAGAAACTAAAACAATACCAATATACAGGCAGCATCGCTTTCCAAACCCAGGGGGCTGAAAAAAAACAAAACGAAGATGAGGTCGTTGAGTTTCAGGGATTTCTAACATCCTGCCGCAAAGGCGGAACAGGGGACTGGAGAAACCACTTTACGCCAGCGCTTCAAAAGCGTTGCCTTGAATTGATTGGCCCTCAACTGGACAGATTGGGCTATTCAAGAACTTAACCGTATTCAGCAACGCAAGCAGGCTCCCAAATCAGCACGCCATTTCAACCAGATCCAACTGGCTTCCTGGGCTTGCAGTTCAAAAGGGGTGTGCTGGGGGCTGCGTACCCAGCTCCAGGGGGTTAAAGCTTGAGACCCACACCCCAGGCGGCCGCTTAAGAGCAAGGCCTCAGCACCTGCCAGAGACAGGCTTTCACCCTGCTGAAGTACACGCACTTCAACCCTTTCTGCCGCACTTGCCCACAGTTTTTGCACAGGCGCATCCGTCAAATGCAAAACGGTACGGGGTTCTGGCTCCTGCATCTGCCAAAGTTTGACCAAAATGACACAGCCTTGACGGCTGAAGGGCGCATGGTGTGAACCAATCGGATTGCGCACATAAGTCCCCACGGGATAGTCTCCGGCCTGATCTGAAAAAACACCCTCCAGCACCAGAAACTCTTCGCCTCCGCCATGGGTATGGGCTGGAAATTCAGAACCACTCGGATAACGTACCAGTGAGGTAACAAGCCCCTGCTCAGCCCCCTCACGCTCCAGCCGCCAGCGCAAAACTTCTCCCCCCGGTGAAGGAACCCATTCTGCCTGTTCAGAGGGCAGACAGACCGGTTCTGAAAAATTGAGCCGGATCTGCATTCCTAACCCTTGTTCAAAAGCAAAGCATAGAGTTCATTGCGGGTCAGACCAAAGCGCTCCTGAAGGCTTTCTTGCACACTGCGCTTGTCCAGCCCCAATTCCTGCAATTCACGCCAGGCAGCCTGAACGGTTTCGGCATCTGCCACTTCAAGCATTTCGGTTTGTTCAGGAGCCGGGGCAATCACCAGGGTCAGTTCCCCCCGAGGCGGATGATGGGCAAAATAGGCCCGCAGCTCGGGCAACGCGAAGCGAATGACCTCTTCGTGCAGTTTGGTCAATTCACGGCAGACCGCCACTTCACGCGTGCCCAGAACGGCCTCGAAATCTTCAAGTGAGGATTGCAGCCGATGGGGAGATTCAAAGCAAATCACAGGGTGCTGAAAAGCTGCGTAAGTGCGCAGTAAATCCTGGCGTTGTTTGCTGGTTCGGGGCAAAAATCCAATAAAGCTGAAGCCCTGTCCACTGGACAAACCGGATAGCAAAAGCGCCGTGGTGACCGCCGATGCCCCTGGCAAAACCGTGACAGGATAGCCCTGCTCCCGTGCTGCTTGAATCAAAAGCGCACCGGGATCTGAAACAGCTGGCAGCCCGGCATCACTGACCAAGGCCAGCGAGGCCCCTCCGGCCAATTCGGCCAGCAGTGCAGGAATCTGCTCGTATTCATTGTGCTCATGCAAAGAGCGCAAAGGGGTATTTATTTCAAAATGATTGAGTAACTTGCGGGTATGGCGGGTATCCTCAGCCAGAATCAGATCGACCTGCTTGAGCACCTCAAGCACACGCAGGGTAATATCCTGCAGATTGCCAATCGGTGTTGCGCAGATATAAAGGCCACCCGCCATATTGCTAATGCGAAAGCGTCAGAATTTCACAACCTGAATCGGTGACGGCCAGGGTATGTTCAAACTGAGCTGAAATTTTGCCATCATTGGTCACCGCCGTCCAACCATCAGACAGCACATGCAGATCGGCACGGCCCAGGTTGATCATGGGTTCAATCGTAAAGGTCATGCCTTTGCGCAGCTTGGGGCCTTTGCCGGGCTGACCATAGTGAGGCACAGAAGGAGCTTCATGAAACTGGCGGCCAATGCCATGGCCTGTAAATTCACGTACC
Organism: bacterium (Candidatus Blackallbacteria) CG13_big_fil_rev_8_21_14_2_50_49_14; assembly: GCA_002783405.1. NCBI lineage: Bacteria > Candidatus Blackallbacteria > bacterium (Candidatus Blackallbacteria) CG13_big_fil_rev_8_21_14_2_50_49_14. The sequence goes on from PFGG01000035.1 coordinate 86,849, forward strand.
ACACCATAGCCTGCAGCTTCGGCACGGGTTTGAATCAAATGGCCGATATCGCCAATCCGAATCCCGGGTTTGACAATCCCAATTGCCTCATGCAGTACCTTTTCAGTGAACTCTACCAGTTTGCGCGCTTCTTCTGAGGGTGTGCCCACATAGTAAGTACGGTTGGTATCGCCATGGAACCCATCCAAGAGAGCCGTGACATCGACATTGACGATATCTCCGTCTTTGAGAATATGCTTTTTGTTTGGAATACCATGACAGACCACCTCATTGACCGAGGTGCAGATACTCTTGGGAAAGCCCTTATAGTTCAGAGGAGCTGGGTATGCGCCATGTTTGACAATAAAATCATGGCAGAGGGTATTCAGTTCTTCAGTTGAAACGCCAGGCTTGATATGGGTGCCTATCATATCGAGGGTTTGAGCTGCCAGAATGCAGCTTTTGCGCATAATTTCTATTTCGCGCTCGCTTTTAATCGTGATCATATGCAGATGATTCCTTGTGGATTTCGCTGGTTTCACTATACCACGGGGCAGGGTTCTGCAAGCGTTCTAGAATCTTTCAGCGAGAAGCGGATAGGCAAGCGCTCCCCTCACGTAGACAGCGAGCCCTTGTAAAGGCTCACTGTCAAAGCATTTAGCGCATGCTCATATCTTGCAACTGCAGGGCCTGCTGCAGGTAGAGGGAGGCCGATTCCAATTCCCCCAGATCGCGCAGAAGCGAGCCCAAGTTATAGCAAATATCTGGGTTGTGGGGTTCAATTTCATAGGCTTTTTTAAAGTGGCCAAGCGCCTCCTGCTTATCGCCTTTTTCAAGGGCCAGCAGGGCCAAGGCATTTTCAGCTTCAGACACCTGGGGATTAACTTCCAGCAAGCGCTCAAAAACGCCCTTTGCGTCTTCATGTTGGCCCTGGTATTGATAAATCCGGGCAATATTCAGATGGGCATCCACCAAACCGGGATCACGTTTCAAAGCCTTTTGATAGAGGTCGATGGCCTCAGCGAAAAAGCCCTGCTCACGCTTGAGATGCGCCAGGTTAAACAGGGCAGGCATAAATTCAGGGTTGATCTCAATCGCCTTTTCATAATGCTGAGCCGCCAATTCGCCCTGTCCCTGGTGGTGGTAGAGACTGCCCAGGTTATTGTGGGCCTGAAGCATATTGGGGTTCAGTTCCAAAGCTTTTTTATAATTCTCTGTGGATTTTTCAAAACGGTTCAGGTCAAAAAACAGATTGCCCAAATTGACATAGGTATCCGGCTGACGGGGATCGGCCCGCAGGGCCTTCTGGTAATTGAAAACGGCTTCTTCAAGTTTGCCCTGCGCCCGACAGAGATTGCCCAAATTGTTATAGCTGCCTGAAAAATTGGGATTGATACGAATCGCACCCTGGTACATTTCACGGGCTTTGTCCAATTGCCCCTGGTCACTGAAAACATTGCCAAGATTATTGTAAAAGTGGGGCTGGGGGCTGAGATCAATCGCTTTGCGAATTTTTTCTTCAGCGGCGCTAAAATCCTGGGTCTGATAAGCGAGCAGCCCCAGCAGATGCCAAGCCTCGGCATTGTCGGGATCGTCTTTTAAAACCGTATCGCAGATACGCTGTGTTTCATCTGCTTTGCCCTGATGCAAAGCCTCCAATGCCTGTTTGAGAGGACCTTCCAATTGAGTCATATCCGTATTCCTTGTTTGTTCAGATAGCCAACGCCTGAGCCACGCCGGCAGGATTCCAAAGGGTGTCAAAACGCTGTGAGAGCGCTTCTTTCAGAATAGCACGCCAGGCCCCGGAACTGGCGGTTTCACTGGCCAGCGGCGCCAATTTCTGCAAGTCAGAAACCACAAATTGCGCCAGCCCCAAATGACGATTCCAGGCAGCCGCCCAACGCCCCCGCATCTGGGGGCCTTCCCAAGTCACCACAGGCACTCCCAAAGCCAAGGCCCACGCCACTGAAGCACGGCCCCCACAATAGGGCGTATCCACCACCAGATCCGCCGCATGCAGAATCTGCAAGAGATCTTCGGGGCCGGCACAGGGTAGAAAGCGGATTTTATCTGCCTTCTCACCCACGGTTTCTTGAAAACGTTGTTGCAGATAGGTATGGGTAACACTGTGGGCCGGATGCAGGAAATAAATCACAGCGCGGCGATCACGGGCCAAAATCTCTTTCAGCACGGCGTCAAAATCGGGGTGAACCTTCGCCAAGTGCATCGGGCAAAGGTAAACATGGCCCAATTCTGCCATACGCAATTCACGGCGGGTTTTCCAAGTTTCGGGCAAGGCCGTCGGCAAAGGAAAAAGCGGCAGCTGGTTCAGGCAAACCAATTTTTCAGAATAGTCTGCTTGGGCCAAGTCAGACTCAAGGGCCTGGGCCGAAAAGAAAAGATCAAGAGAGTTCAAACCACTGGTTTCTGGCTGCAAGGCAAAAACAGCCTGGGTGGGCGCAAAACGTTCAAGCGCCAAACTATAGGCCAAGGGGTCACGCAAATCAGCATAAAAAATCTGAGCCGGTTCAAGGTTCTGCAAAGCCCTGGCAAAGAGTTCCCGACGGGGAGGAATCAATTGAACACTGAGACCCGCCTGAAAAAGCTTTTCGGCCTGGACAGGGTCGGGGGTCAGGATTTCGAGCGGCTTGAGCGCAGAAATTTCTTGGGCCAAGGCCAGCAAAGCCCCCTGCCAAAGCGGGCTGATACCGCTCCAAATCAAAGTCTGAGGCCCCTTTGCATCTGCCCCACTTACCGCAGCGGGTAAAAACTGTTGATAAAAATGACCGCAGCGTTCCAGGAGCTCGCGATCGGCCAGCCCTTGATAGGCCAGGGCATAGGGCGTCTGAGCTGAGTTCTGAAGGGGTGAATCCATTTCTGTGGCAGTGGATTCAAGTGTTTCCAAACCGACCAGGAATTGAGCCCGCCAAGTCGCAAGCGCCTCGTGATCCAGATAGATTTCAGGCAATTGCAAAGCCAGCCCGGTACAGGCCCGACCTTCGGGCCAAAGTTTGAGAGCGGCCTGCCAGGCTTCTGCAGCAGGCCCCAATTGCCCCTGTTCTTGCCAGGTCAGCCCCAAAAGGCTCCAAACACGGGCCAACCAGACTGGCCGCGTTTTTTGGCCAATGGCCAGGCTCAAAGTCACTTCAAGGGTCTGACCAGCTTCGCCCCAGCGCTTTTGCTCACAAAAGAGCAATCCCAATTGAAAAGCGGCCTCCAAATGCATCGGTTCCAATAAAAGCGCCTGACGCAAAGCGGCTTCAGCGTCTTCAAAACGGCCATAGAGTTGAAAAGCAGCCCCCAGCAAATAATAGCCTTCAGGCTCCTGATCATTCTGTTGCAAAATCTCACGCACATAGATCATCAGGTCTTCACGCTGTCCCAAAGCCAGATGGGAACGGGCCAGACTGCGGGTATACCCAAAATTTTCTGGAGCAAAGGCACGGGCTGCTTGAAAATGATTCAGAGCCTGGGCCTCTTGCGCTTGGGCCTGAAGTAAAACCCCCAATTGAAAATGACAAGCCGCATGCTCAGGTTGCAACTCCAAAGCCGATTTCCAAGCGGCTTCAGCCTCGGTCAACTGCCCTTGCTGTTCTGCAATCAAGCCCAAGACATACCAACCCTCTATGCTTTCGGGAGCGGCATCCAGATGAGCCAGACAAGCCTGATGGGCCTCTTCCCATTGGCTTTGCGCTATCAGCGCTTGAATTTCATGCAAACTGTCTGAAGCTAAACTCATTCCTCCCCCCTCAAACTGGGAGGAAGAGGCTTGTCCCACTCCACGGCAACGGGTTTGCGCTCAGCATCGATGGCCACAAAGGTAAAACCGCCACTGATCGCTTTTTCGCGAAAATCCCGATCCATGGCTTCTAAAAAAACATCGACTTGAATTTTCATGCTGGTACGCCCCACATCGACGACTTCAGCCACCAATTCAACAAAGTGTCCTGAAGGAATCGCCTTTTTGAAAGTAATCGCATCCAGGGAAATGGTCACGGTCTGCTGACGGGAAAAGCGAATCGCTGCAATTGAGGCAATTTCATCCATCCATTGCAAAGCCGTTCCGCCAAAAAGAGTATCGTAATGGTTGGTATTTTTGGGAAAGACAATCTTCACCATTCGACTGCGAGAATGCTCAACCCGTGCCAGGAAATGGGGATTGCTGAGATGATCAGACATTTTCAACTTCTACAGTCACCCGTTCTTCCAACTGACGTGGGTTCTGAGCGGCACCCAAGGCCATCATCTGCTGAAGATCCCAGACCGGCCCCGCGATAAAAGACAGGGGATCTTCAGTAAAGGCTGGCGCATTTTTTTCATAGAGCGAATGACCGACAATATTCAAAGCCCAGCCCCCAGCAAAGGCGGTAGCTGAAACAAACCAGGGCAAGCGATAGGGCTTGGCAGCCAGCAAGCCAATCGCGCCGCCCACAATCGCGGGAATCCCCATGCGGTGAAGACTGCGATTGGTTTCATCCTGGTGGGTGGCCTCATAAAACTCAATCGCTTTTTCCCAGCGGGCAGATAGGCCCGGCGCAAGCTCAGGATGGGCCTCTCGATAAGCTTCTTCAAGCGCAGCAAAACCATGGCCAAACATCGCCAGCCCTTTGAGTTTATGGCCCAGCGCCAAAAGGCCCATTCCCCCAATCACCTCTGCGGCTCCCATTGCCTTTTTATCCATGATTGCCATGACTGCGCACCTCGTTATCCTGTTTAGCTTCATTTTAGCTGATTCTGGAGCTGGGCTCCAGGCCTGCCGAAGTCAAGCCTTGTTCTGTTATCATAGAGGCATCTGCGCGTGCAGGAGGAACCATGGAACTCGAAAGCAATGAAAATCTGCTCAGGGTACGATTCATTCCGCAGGTTTTCACCCCTGAAGAATGCCGTAAAATCAGCGCCCTTGAAGGCCATAGTGGCCCCTCCCTGATCTCTGGTTTTGGTTTGGCTGAACAGCGAATTCGCAATTCTGAAAGTACAGTCGTCCCCCCTGACGAAACCACCCAGTGGATTGCCGATCGCTTGATCAGTAAACTGCATGAAATCAACAATCAATACTATCATTTCCGACTCAGCATGCTTTCCCCTGTGCAAATTATTACCTACAACGAAAATGGCTTCTATGATTGGCATATCGACATGGGGGGTGATCAGGACCTCTCAAGCCGCAAACTGAGTGTGGTGACCTTTCTCTCCGATCCCTCAGAATATCAGGGGGGAGCCTTGAAAATTATCGGCGGCACCAATGCCCATGCAGTTCCAAGTCAGGAACAGGGCACCACCGTATTTTTCCCCTCTTACCTTTTGCACAAGGTCGAGCCTGTCCGCCGGGGCAAGCGCCAAACCTTGGTGATGTGGGCCCACGGCCCCTGTTTCAGCTAAGGTTTTTCTTTATGAAAGCAGAGTGGCAGAACAATTACCTCTTCAATACCTGTTTTTATCCCCAGGTCTTTCAAGCTGAAGAATGTACCCAAATCATTGAATTGCAAGGTAAAACCAAAAAGTCAGGGCTGTGTGGAAAAGCTGAACCGCTCGACAGTATCCGCAACTCAATTTCGACTTACTTACCGATCGATGAAACCACCCAATGGATTTATAACCGGCTTTATCCCCTGGTTCAGTATCTGAACGACAATTTTTACCATTTTAAAATTGAAGGACTGGCTTCCGGTCAGGTGATTGAATATGGGCAAGGGGGACACTATGACTGGCATGTGGATATGGGTCTGGGAGAAAGTTCAGCTCGCAAACTCAGCATCGTGGTCTTTCTCAGCGATCGCAGCAGCTACCAGGGCGGTACGCTGAAACTGATCACCGGCCTGCGCATGGAGGAAGACGTGCCCCAGGAACAGGGAACCGTGATCTTTTTCCCTTCCTATATGCTGCACCGGGTGGAGCCCGTTACCCAAGGGGTGCGCCATACCCTGGTGATCTGGGCCTATGGGCCCTGCTTCAGCTGAGCTTTCCTCTCTCATCAGTTTAGCGAAAGAGAGACTCACCCGCCACCATTCTGTCAGTTTATAAACAGCAAGAGCAGGGAATATAGGGATAGCAAATCATTACACCGCTAGAAATAAACAACAAAGGGAACCCTCTCTTAAATGTTACAACTTCGCAAAAAAAACAATTTTCGCAAAACGCTCTTATTCGGACTTTGCTGCTTCGTCAGCAGTTTCACACCTTTTACAGATTTTATGCCCGTACAAATGAGCGAGGTCCAGGCCGCTGTTCCCGATCATCCTCAACTGAACATTAACTGGAACGTCAATATTGAAACCGTTTATATCATCGCCCATCTGTCCCATTTTTACCCCGCCCGCGAAGATGCGCATCCTCTGTTCAAAGAAGTAGAAAAGGATTTTTCTGCCTTTGCTCAACATCCAGCCGTTTTACATGCCGCTCAGCTCATGGAAAGTGGGTTGACCTATGATAGATTTGCTATTTTTCCACTTTACTTTTCACCCTTGCCAGAAGGCAGGCAACTCAATACATTCAAAGAATCGCTCCTCAAGATTGCCCCGCAAGCAGAATTTCTACAATGGTGGCATGAGATCAAAGATTTTCACAGAGAAGCAGGCGTTGATACTTGGTTAAAAAGACATCAAGCCTTTTATCAGCGCTCAAATCAAGAATTGCATCAAGCCCTGCCCAAACAGGATATTATCGCCATGCACGAAAGCTATCATCGCAAGAAGTTTAAAGCTTACCAGCTGTATTTTTCGCCCCTGCTGTTGCCCGTCGGAGGAAATTACGGCCCTTCTATTACAAATTCAAAAGGTGAAAGCACAGTCTATCAATTGCTGGGTCCAAGCTTTGATGAAACAAAAAATCAATGGTTCTTTGGTCACTCAGAAGATATTCTGTATTTGATGTTGCATGAATTTGGCCACAGTTTTTGTAATCCTGTTCTCGATTCGAATGAGAGCACTCTTTATCGTTATTACTACCTTTTTTTACCCCTTCAAGCACAAATGCGCAGACAAGGTTATAGCAATTGGGCATCGGTCAATTATGAACTGCTGAATCGTTCAGTACATGCCCGTTTGCTGCTTAAATACTATGGCAAAGAGGCCTATGAAAAACACCTTCAAGAAGAAGAGAACAACGGTTTTGTCTTTATTCGACATTTTGCCAAACGCTTAGCAGAATTTGAAAAGAATACGCAGAAATATCCCCATTTGGAATCTTTTTATCCTGAACTTATTCAAGAATTTAAACATTTTACGGTGGGTATCACAGAAATACCTCAAGCCTCACTGGGATTGTGGGCCAGAGAAGAGAAAGGACACATTAAAATCGATGGTATGGATAAGATCGGGGCCGGTTTTCTCTCAGGTATACAGGACGGAGATATCCTGCTTTCAATTGATGGCCAAGCTATTCAGAAAACAAAACAGCTCGAAGCCCTAATGGAAGCCTGGTCCACTTATCCTGTGGGGAAGCAATTGCGTTTTAAAATCTTGCGCGAAAATCAGGAAAAAGAAATAATGGTCACTAAAGAGTTAGCCAAAGAGATTGCTGTTTTAGAAATAAAGCAATAGCTTATCAAGTGCGCTTCTGAACCCTTATTTTGCCGTTCTTTATGCACTAAGATGACAAAATAAGGGCTCTTGAATTTCTGAGCAGCCCGATTATAATAAAGGATATGCCAGAAACCAGCCAAGCCCCTGCAGCATCCGCTTCGCGTCGTCGCCATGAAGAGAGCCTCGAGCTCTATGCGCGTGGCATGGAATGCCTCTTACAGGCCGAAGAAGAGGGGTTTAAAAACAAACGCCTGATGCAGGAAGCGGCAGATTGTTTAATTGACTCCATCCGTAAAAATCGCCGCTTTGTTGAACCGCATATCGCCATGGGGTATCTGCTCTGGCTCTACAATGACCCAGCCTATGCCATGCAATATCTTGAAGAAGCCCTGCGCCTGGAACCCACCCATGAAGATATTCATGTCATGATCGCCAAGATCAAAGGCCGCCCTCTCAAAACAGAAGAACTGGAACTGATCGCCTTCGCCGATGCGCCCGAACCCGCCACGGTTGCAGAAAATATTGAAGAAGCCCTGGGAGAACTGGCTGAAGAAAAAACCAGCGCAATTGTCCCCTCTATCAATCCCCATCTCGTAGCCCGCCTTGAAGAAAAACAGGTTTACTGGTTTCACCGTTTTGAAGAACTACAGGTTCAGGCCAACCGCAGCCGCGATCTGGCCACCAAAAACCACCTGCGCGAGCAGATTCAACCGCTGCGGGAACGCACCCAACAATACCGGGATGCCCTGCGCGTTTCCCAAGAAATGATCGCCCTCAGTGATCAGATTTTAGAAAACGACAAAACGGTGCAAACCTATCTTGAGGTTTCCAGCAAACCCATGTCTTCGGCTCAGTGGCAGGAAATGCAGGGCTATATCGATATTCTGCTCGATAATTGCGATCAATTCGCCGATACCCTTGATGAAATGGATGGCCGAGGCATTCCCCTTCGCGCCCTCTCGACCCAGTATGAACAGTTGAGCGAACGGATTGAAGATCTGCAAAGCCAACTGGCACGTCAAACCGGATAAAGGAGCACCCGCATGCCATCCATTCAGGGCGGAGGCCCTCAATTCCACAATCTGCGTCCCACACAGTCGCAACAGGCAGTTCCAGCTCAAAAAGTAGCAACTGAAGCCCAAGGCCCCAAAGATACCGTGCGCATGTCGCAAACCCCAACCCAAACCACACAGAATGTGCAACGTCAGCAGAACCTGACCTCTGAAGCCACCCAAAACCGCATTCAGCAATTGCTGCAAAACTCCATGCCCAATGCGGGTTTGGAACGTCCGCAACTGAGTATTCTGCAAAAAGGCTCCATGGCCTCGGCCCTCGCCAATTTACTGGCAGATCAGCACGTGCCCGAACAGGCCCAGCCTCAGAATCTGCAGGCCCAACTGGCAGCCGGCCAGCAACAAACAGTTTCCACCTTTCGCCCCCAAGGCCCCGGTGAAGGCCAGGATACCGCCTGGCAGCGTTCCGCTCAATCCGGTCGCAAACTCAAAAAAGACGAAGATAAAGACAGCGAATTCTCAATGATGGATGATTCCGCTGGCGAAGGCATGTCACAGCAGGACACCAACGACGATCAGCGTTCCGGCGCCCAAAAACAAAAGCTACTGCTCGAAGAAAAACGTCGCCGGGAAAAAGAAGCGGCAGAACATGCCGCCTTTACCAATAAGCCCAAGCTCAAACTGCCCCCTGTGCCCCAAACCCCGCTCGACAGTGGCTATAAACCCATTCCCCCCAAAGCAGAACTTAAAAAGCCCGAAATCAAAAAGCCGGAGATCAAGCGCATGAACACCTTGCAAGCCAAACCAACTCCGTCGAAAAAAGCCAAAGCAGATGAATGGGATTTTTAAACATGGAACGCCCGCATCTGCGCCCCCGCTTTAAACAAGAATTTCCCTGCCCACCTGAAACCGTGATTGGCCGTCTGCGTAAAAAACTTGAAGAGTCTGATCAGGTAGGTCTCTGGAGTGCACTTCACCCCCATCTGGTACTCTGTATCGCAGAAAAGGATCGCCATTATTGGTCCCCGATTCTGGATCTGCATGTGGATGAAACCCCCGATGCTGGCACTTTGATTTGGGGACATTATGGCCCGCACCCCAATGTCTGGACCATGTTTACCGCCATTTACGCTTCGATTGGATTTTTGGGTTTTTTGGGCTTGATGTATGGGCTTTCGCAATTGATGGTCAAAGAGCCCCCCTATGGTTTGCTGGCGGTTCCCCTCTCAATCGCCCTGATGGGAGGCGTTTATCTTGTCGCTTTCATTGGACAGCGCATGGCCCACGCGCAAATGCACGAACTCAAGCAGTTTTTTGACGAAACCCTGTGTGATATGTAATGACGAGCTTTGTCCTCGTTCCTGGCGCGTGGCACGGGGGTTGGTGCTGGCAAAGAGTCCTGCCCCATTTACACAATGCTGGCCATAAAGCTTTCGCCCTGACCCTGACAGGAACCGGTGAGCGAGCGCATTTGCTTTCTGCACAAATTGATCTCAGCACCCATATTGAAGATCTCTGTGCTTTGATTGAAAACGAAGAATTGCAGGATCTGATCCTGGTCGGTCACAGCTATGCCGGCATGGTGATTACCGGCGCGGCTGCCCGTCTGCAGAAAAAGAAACCGGGATTGCTCAAAGCACTGATTTATCTGGATGCCGTGGTGCCCTATCCAGGCGAAAGCTGGAGCAGTCAACAAAGTCCTGAAGTGATTCAAAAACGGCTTGAAAAAGCACAAACCGAGGGATTGGGATTGGCTATTCCCCCTCCAGATGCCGCAGTATTTGGATTAAAAGGTGCGGATTATGACTGGGCTGAACGCAGACTGACCCCTCAGCCCTTGAACAGCTATTTAGAACCCCTTGTTTTTGACCCCGAATTACTGAAAGAGTTGCCTCGACGTTATATTCTCTGCAAAGCCCCAATTCTGCATACCCTGCACTCCATGCATGAGCGGGTCAGACAGGAGCCTGATTGGGAAATCGAGGAACTGGCCAGTGGTCATGATCCCATGATCAGCGCGCCAGAAGCTTTAACAGCCTTGCTCTTGAAAGGTTTTACAAGCTAAAACCGAAAACCCACCGTCAGATTTTGAGCCTGATAATTGCTTGACCATTCCTGGCCCAGTTCAACTGTCCAGTTTTGATACTGAACCCCCAGCCCAGCTTTGACACCTACACCTGCCGAAAAGCCCCCGTGAAGATAGCCAGCATTGGCCGTGCCTGCCCCACTGAGATAGACGCCCTTATTATAATCGCCATAAACCGCATGTTTATAGCCTACTGAAGTCTGCAAACCCACATCCCAATTATCGCCTGTGCCTGCGGAAACCCCCAGACTCGCGAAAACTGCGCCTTTGCCTTTTTCACCCATCAAACGCTCAGCCTGAACGCCTGCGGTAGCAGCAATGCTATCGCCTTTACCTGTCACCACACGGCGAAACCCTGCCTGATAGCCCACATTGGCAGAGGGGTAAAAATCTTTCCAGCCCAGTTCCTGGTGGTTAAAATTATTCAGATCGCGATAAAAATCCAAGCTTTCAGCGGCATAGCCAAAGAAACCCTTGCCCTCATCCAGGGTCACACGTTTCACATCAAGTTTGCCATCGCTCACGTGAATATCCAGAAACTCTTTGTCAATGCCTGGTTTGGGGCTTAAGCCCCCCGAAGAAGCCACCGTCAGATAACGCACCCCATCTTCCACCACCTCATCGGGATAGTGGGTATGTCCCGCTAAAACAGCAGCGACATCATAGTGATCCATCAGGCGATGAAAACGTTCGACCTGGGCTTTATCACGCATGACTGGCGAAGCGAAATTCAAAGGCAAAACCTTGCCAAGCTTCACCGTCAAAGGCTCTTTGCTCAATTTGGCGGGCACATGCATTGAAATGATTGTCGTCTGGCCCTGGTGGGCTTTGAGATCGGCTTCCAGCTTTTCAAACTGAGCATCGCTTAAGCTTTCATTTTCGTTGTCTAAAAGAACAAAGTGCACGCCTTTGGCATCAAAACTTTGAAAATCGGGGATCTGAGGCGGCGCCTCTTTGAAAGGCCCCCGCAAATGGGCATCGTGATTGCCCGTGACGATATGCACAGGCACAGCAAAGGCTTCACGAGTCTTCAGCGCACGTTGAATTTCTGGCTCGGTGCCATCATGCACCCAATCGCCCCCATCAATCACAAGATCGGGCCGCTGCATCTGGGTTTTCCAACGCAAATCATCAAGCAAATCAGGGCGGGAATGGTTGTCTGAGAAAAAGAAAAAATGCAAATCCTGGGCAGGCACTTCTCCCTTGCGCAATTGGGTCAGGTTCTGATCCTGAGGAGGGACCGCAACAGGGGAAAGAGGAGGGGGTACGAGAACAGAACTGCGTGTCGGAACAGGCTGAACAGGAGGCAGCGTCTGCTGAGAAGCGGTTATTTTAATACCCATTCAAAATCCTCCTGCACCAGATTAAAGTTATTATCTGGTAAAGGTTTAGTAAACTTTCGTGGATTTTGAAATTTTAGTGAAGAATCGTTCCCGCTCACCCTGAAAAGAGCAAAATGGGGCAGGGTTCATCCGCTTAAGGTCTGGCCGCTGTCTCAGGCCTGGAAAGGGTTCCCTTTATAATAGGCAGCCAGGGCTTCGGCTTTTTCTGGGGATAAAACGCCACAGCGCTGCGCCATTCGGGTTGCGAATTCAATCTGGGCCTGGGGTTGTGCCGTCAGGAAAGGCCCATCTTCTACCCAAGGCGCATCCTGCCAGAAGCCGTCGGCAAACCAGGCCCGGATCAAATCGGGTTCAGGAGTGGCATAGCCATGGGTAAAACGGCGTCCCTTCAGCAAGCCCTGCCGCGCCAATAAAAGCGGCCCGGCGCAAATCGCCCCCCACTGTATTTCACTGCGCTCAGCCAAGGCCTGAATCGCCTGCTGTAGGGGAGCATGTTCAATCACCGAGCCAGGATCTCCTCCGGGGATTAAAACCACAGCGATTTCTTGGGGATCAATCTGCTGATAACTGAGTTGGCTTTGAAAAATTAAACCCGTACTGCCAGCGTGGGCATGCCCGCCGGGGGTGGCCACACGCACTGGAAAAACAGGGTGCAGCAATTGAGCTGCCAAAAGCACTTCATATTCAATACAACCAGGGTAAAGGAGAAGAAGGGTATGTTGAGAAGGGGGACGGGTCATCAAAAGAACCCCAAAAAAGAAAAAGTTGCGGAGGCCGGATTTGAACCGACGACCTTCGGGTTATGAGCCCGACGAGCTACCAGGCTGCTCCACTCCGCGGCGAACGTGTTAACGAGTGCTTCGTCTAACGTACCTTCTTTATAACAGACTCCTTAAAACACTGACAAGTAGATAGCCCAAGTTGCTGCACAAAAACAAACAGGGTGGTACAATCATGGCAGAAATGCGAGGCCCCCGTGAACAAGCACTCTTCACCCGAATTCAAAGCCCTGATTCTGCTGCTGCAAAGAGCCCATGCCGGTGAACTGGCAGCAGCCCATGCTTACCGTGGCCATGCAGCTTCCTGGTGGGCCCGCAAAGAAAAGGCCCCGATTCAAGCCATCGAAGCCGACGAATGGAAACACCGGGCCTGTGTGGCCCAGATGCTGCAGAATCTGGGGGCCGAACCCCAAGCCCTGCGGGAAGGGGTGATGTTTCTCATCGGCACAACGATCGGTTCTTTGTGCCATATCGGGGGCTGGCTGATTCCCATGTATGGCGCAGGTCACTTGGAAGCCACCAATGTGGGTGAATACGAACAGGCCGCACGCCTGGCTTTTTTAGCGGGACACACCGAACTGATCTCCGCACTGCTTGAAATGGCAGAAGTTGAGTGGGATCACGAGCAAACTTTCAGGCACTATGTCAAAAGCCATGCCTTGGGACAAAAACTCCCACTTTGGCCCGCCCCTGTGCCCCGCGCCATGATCCGTGAGAATTTTGAATTGTTTAAGCAAACAGCTGCCCCCCTGCGGGCAAATCAATCGGTTTTAAAGACCTGAAAGAGGAATCTATGCCTGATTGGACACGTTCTTCACTTCTGCGTGGTGGGCTTCTGCTGGCCACCCTGCTCTTGTTCCTGTTGGGCTGGGGCTGGATCAAGGGGGAGTCGGCACGCCAACCCATGCCGCCAGTCGAAGCTGCTGTCCCTCCCGGCTTGCAGGCCGCCACTTTTGCAGGCGGCTGTTTCTGGTGTATGGAACCGCCCTTTGATCATCTTGAGGGGGTTATTTCCACCACCTCAGGCTATACCGGAGGAAAAACCAAAAACCCCAGCTACGAAGAGGTGTCTCGGGGTTGGACAGGCCATGCTGAAGCGGTACAAGTGCTCTTTGACCCGAAAAAAGTAAGCTACGAAAAACTACTCTTTGTTTTCTGGCGCCAAATCGACCCCACGGCCATCAATCGTCAGTTTGTCGACAATGGCAGCCAATACCGCACCGCCATTTTTTATCACAGCGAAGCCCAAAAAAAAGCAGCTCTCAAATCCAAGGCTGAGTTAGAAAAGCTGGGAAAATTCAAACAGCCGATCGTGACCGAAATCGTACCCGCAGGAGAATTTTATCCTGCCGAAGACTACCATCAAAATTACTATCAAAAGCACCCCTACAAATACAAATACTACCGCTTCAATTCAGGCCGGGATCAGTTTCTTGAAAATATCTGGGGCAAAGATCGGCCCCATTGAAGCAGACTCAGTTCAAAGGCTAAAATGATTGCTGATTGATTCGCATATTAAAAAGGAAAAAAGCATGTTGAACCCTCTGAGTTCTCCCCTCTGCGTTTTGGATCTTCTCGATCAGGGCACGATCTCCTTTGCTGAGCGCTTTCAAAGCTTTCTCGATGCTGAAGATCTGCAGATTGAATATGAGGTCATCGATGGCATCCGGCACCAGCATGAATTGCCAGAACTGCTCAATCGCCCCTGGTCAGGACTGCTGATCTCCGGGTCTGTCCATGGGGCCTATGAAGCCAGTGATTGGATTCAGGCTGTTGAAGCCTTGATTCGCCAAGCCCATGCCCGAAATTTTCCTGTTTTTGGCATCTGTTTTGGGCACCAGTTGATCGCCACGGCCTTGGGGGGAAAGGTTGAAAAAGCGCCGCGTTGGGAGTTTGGCACCCATCCGGTTTATTTCACAGGGCAACACCCTTTTTTAGCAGGGGTGGAAAGCGGGATTTGGACCTCTCAAACCCACCAGGATCAAGTCACAGAACTGCCTCCTGACGCGCAATGGCTTGGTTTTTCTTACCAGACCGCACATCAGATCATGGCCTGTGGCAGTTGTTTTGGCGTTCAGTTTCATCCTGAATATACACCCGATACCCTGCGTTATCTGGGTGAACAACGGGTTCAACGCTTTCTCGAGGCCCGGGCTTTTCACAGTGCCGAGCATCTTCAGCAGTTTCTGCAGGTGCTGAAACCAATCGCTTCCTCACGCAAGATTTTGCGTAATTTTTTGCTCAGTCTTTAGGTTTTGCTTGTGATTCAGGCCGCCGGGGTTTTTCCAGCCAGGGTTTGAGGCAGTCTAAAAGACGCGGGTATTTATGGGGGGGAATCTTCTGACCCCCCTCCAATTTTTGCACTTCATAGACAAAGAGATGGGCTTGGGCCGCCAGTTCAACGCGGCTCCAACCTGCGGCCTCACGTGCACGCCGGAACTGCGCCCCTGTCCAGGGATAACGGCTCAGACCAATTCCATTTCGATCATTTTTTCAGCAATCTGCACAGCATTCAAGGCCGCACCCTTACGCAGATTATCTGCCACAATCCAAAGATTCAGACCATTGGGATGTGAAACATCGCAGCGAATCCGACCCACATAGACAGGATCGGTTCCTGCGACATCCAACGGATAGGGAAAATGGCGCAATTGGCAATCATCACGTACGGTCACCAGGGGAGCCTCCTGAAGCACCAGACGGGCCTCCTGGGGGGTCACCGGGCGTGCAAACTCCAGATTGACCGACTCACTGTGGCCATTCGCCACTGGCACCCGGATACAGGTCGCGGTGGTGGGAATCGGTGAGCCCATGATTTTCGCAACCTCCTGGGTCATTTTCATCTCTTCATTGGTATAGCCATTGGCCTCAAAATCGCCAATAAAGGGAATCACGTTAAAAGCAATCGGATAAGGCAAAACCTGGGGAACAGCGGGTTGCCCGATCAGAACCTGTTCAGACTGGGTATACAATTCTTCAACGGCCTTATTCCCAGCGCCAGAAACCGCCTGGTAGGTCGAACAGACAATCCGTTTGATCGTAAAGGCGTCGTGCAGTGGCTTCAGCACCACCACCAACTGAGCAGTGGAACAATTGGGATTGGCAATCAGCCCTTTGTGATCGCGTAAAGCTTCAGGATTGACCTCAGGCACCACCAGGGGCACATGGTCCTGCATGCGAAAGGCGCTGGTATTATCAATCACGATACAACCCGCCTCAACAGCCGCTGGCACCAGGGCTTTGCTGACACTGCCACCGGCAGAAGAAAAGAGAAAGTCAATGCCCTTAAAAATCTCAGGCTCGGCAATTTGAACAGGCAAATGCTGAGAGCCCACACTGATCACGGTTCCTGCGGAACGGGCAGAAGCCAAAGGAACCCATTCACCCACTGGGAAATTGCGCTCCAGCAAGGTTTTGATCATTTCACGGCCCACCAGGCCCGTGGCCCCCAAAATGCCAACAGTGTATTGTTTTTTCATGCTTCAAAAACTTTCTCTTTTATCAGACTGTCTTTGTATTGTACAAAATTCAGGGGAAGAGCGGTCATTTTTCAATCCACTTCGCAAAGTGCGCAATGCTCAAGGTCAGTCCAATAAATCTCCGGCAGTAGTCAACATCTTTTCTGCCAACTGCTGTCCCAATTGCTCAGCCTGATCTACTGGGCCCTGCAATTTGTCGCGCCAGAAACTTTGGCCATCTTCACGGGAGACATAGCCATAGATCGTGAGTTGATCGGGCCGCTCAGGCAGCAGATTCGCATAGGCACCCAAAGGGGTCTGGCACCCCCCCCCCAAAGCCCGCAGGAAAGCCCGTTCGGCACCACAACAGCGCCCTGTTTCGGGGTCGTGCAAAGCGGCCAAAACCGCTTGAAGATCCTGACGTTCAGCCGAAATTTCAATGCCAATCGCACCCTGGCCTACCGCTGGCAACATGATTGCCATGGGCAAAACCTGAGAAATGCGATGATGAAGCTGCATGCGATCAAGCGCCGCCTGGGCCATCACAATTGCGGCATAATCCCCCCGATCCAGTTTGCTCAAGCGGGTTTGAATATTGCCACGTAAATCCTGAAAAACCAAATCCGGACGGGCCTGCATCAATTGCGTACGACGCCGCTGACTGCCCGTTCCCACCACAGCTCCAGTGGGCAAATCCTGAAGGGTTATATTTTGGGATGAAACCAACACATCATGGGGATCATGGCGTTCTAGAATAGCTCCCAGGGCCAAACCCTCCGGCAATTCCGTGGGAAGATCCTTGAGACTGTGAACTGCGAGATCAATTTCCCGGTTCAAAAGCGCCTGTTCCAGTTCTTTGGTAAAGAGCCCCTTGTCCCCGATTTGTGCCAGGGGCAGATCGAGAATCTTGTCGCCCTGGGTTTTAATAATGCAGATTTCAGGCTCACAACCAGGCAGTTGAGCACGCAATCTGGCAGCAACCTGTTCAGTTTGCCAAAGTGCGAGCGGGCTACCACGGGTGCCCAATTTCAGACGCAGCGTCTCAGTCATGCGCAAGGCGTGCTTTTTGGGCCTGGGGCTCATTGTGAACGAAACGATCAATCCCATCCTGCGCATCGAGCTTGAAGAGTGCTGTCAGGGCGTCCATATACTGCTGCTTCAACTCTGGGTTGCGCTCCATTTTAAGTTGCACCACGGGGTAGTGCAGAATCTTTTGGGTAATCGCACGGGTGACCCGCTCAAGTAAATCCTGAACTTCATCGGAAACTTCACCCTGGTACTTTTTCAGACCCCGTTCAATTTCATGTTCACGAATCTCATGAAACACCTCATAGAGTGATTGAATCGTGGGCAGAACTTCACGGGTATTGAACCATTCCAAAAAGCGCGACATTTCATCGGCCAGGATGGTTTCTGCAGTGTCCTGCCAAAGCTTGCGGTTTTCATGGGATTGCTCCACTACTTGCTCAAGGCGATCCATATCGTAATAGGTCACTCCCTGCAATTCAGCCAGACGGGGGTTCATATTGCGGGGAACCGAGAGGTCAATCAGCAGAACAGGGCGTTCACGCCCTTCCAAATAGGAAGCATGTTCAAAATCCACAAGAAAATTTTCAGCGGCCGTACAGGTAATAATCACGTCCGATTGGGCAAGAGAGGCCTGCATTTCAGTCAATTCAATCACGCTTCCACGGCCAAACTCAGCGGCCAAAACCTCGGCCTTGGCGCGCGAGCGGTTGGCAAGCAGCAAAGGATAGTTGGTATTTTCAAGATTTTTAAGCGTCACGGCACCAATTTTACCTGTGCCAATCAAAAGAATCTGGGGAATCACCGCCTGTTGCTCGGCATATTCCCGAATCAGACGGGCAGCCAAGGAGCCAACCGAAGCCACGCCTTGATTGATCGCCGTTTCAGAGCGAACCCGTTTACCCGCACGGATTGCGGAAGTAAACAATTGGTTCAGAACAGCCCCAGAGGCCTCATGGACCTGGGCCTCAAACAGCGCTTCTTTAACCTGTTTGAGAATTTCATTTTCACCAAAGACCATTGAATCGAGACCTGCAGCCACGCGAAAGAGATGCTGGGCTGCAAATTTATTATAGGCCGTATAGGCCACCTCTTCGAAATGCTCGCTGTCGAGATCAGCCTGCTGGCAAAAATAATCTTTGAGCAGTTCTCGGGCCGCCTTTAAATCGGCGGTCAGGGCATAGACCTCTGTGCGGTTGCAGGTTGAGAGCAAAACCAGTTCGCTCACCAGTGGAGAAGCAGAAAGTTCGCTTAAAGCCAGAGACAGGGAATCTCCCGCAAAAGAAAAGCGCTCTCTGATATCCAGAGCCGCAGTGCGGTGATTAATGCCTAATAAAATGAATTGCACGCTTGTGTCCTTTAATCAATCGTGCTGAAAAATCATATCAGCAGCTAATTCTAAATCTTAATCTATCATATTTTATACGTTAAAACAGCCCGATACATCTTTGATCCATATCAAATATGAAAAAGGATCTTGATCAAGTTTTAGCAAAAACTGCGCCAGAAGTAGATTTTTTTGAGGTCTTGATCTTAATTTAATAATTTTTTAAGCAAGTTTTATTCACGTGATAACGATAAAGATCAAGACAGACCCATACTGTTATGAAAAGGTAACGCACCATGAGTTTAACAATTAACGGAGTGAACATCGCTGTTCAGGGTGTTCGCGCTCTGAAACCCGGCATCACCATTGAGCAGGCCAGCCAAAAGACCAAGAACAATGGCCTGGATGAAGTCTTTTTTACTTCCAATGGCAAAGCCTATGTCGCCTATGGCGACTCCCTCAATCTCAGCGGTCTTAAAAAGAACAGTATTCCCACCGTTACCTTTGAAGGTCAAAAAGCAGACGTGATCGTCTATGAAGACGAAGCCAACAGCATGTTGGAAGGCGCAAAATTGGGTTCTGTCAAAGCACTGAAAGACACCAGCGACGCTGTTTTCGGCGCTGTTAAAAATATTATCACCACCATTGGCCCCACCGCAGGGATCGCCGGTGGCGTCGGCATTGCCGGATACGGCATTTATCAAATGTTGAAAACCACAGGCCAAGGCGCTGCCACCGGCGCTGTGGGTGCCACACTTGCCGGTGCTACGGCAGGAGGTTTGCCCCCTGGCATGGCTGGTGGCATCTGGGACGCACTGAAATCAGGTGTTGTCGGTGGCTTGAAGCTGATTGCTGTAGCAGGTGCAGTCGGAGCAGGTATTTCAATGGGTTATGGCGCCATCAAGGGAGCCATGGAAGCCAAGAGTACCGTTAAAGACATTTCTTCGATCGCCAGCATCACCGAAGACGGCAGCTCCCCCACCAATGGTGGGCCTGCCATCGCCAATCATACCTTGGGTCTGCCCCTTCCCGGTCAAACCGTCAATGGCCAACCCAGCTATGGAACCAACCAACCCGGCTATGGTATCAATATCCAAATCAATCCCCAAGGTGCCTATGGCTATACGCCCCAGGTCAACTATAACCCAGCCTATGCTGCTCCTCCCGCTCCCATGGGCAGTGTCAGTGGCATGATGAGCCCCCAACAGTTGATGGGCATGCAACGCCACTAAGGCTTTATTTAAGTAAAAATTCATAACAGTTTTTCAGGGCCCCCCGGCCCTGTTTTTGTTTTTTGCAGCGAAAATCGCAAGGTCTTGCTCCGTGGTATAATGCCTGCGCACGCTCCGGCCTGCCTTTTCCTGATCTGCCCCTTCCTGATTCAGGCCGGCGTCGATTATTTTATCTACAGAGGTAAACCTAGCTATGAGCAGTTTTGGCAAAATCCAGGAACTCCTGGGTAAAGACGCCGTATATCTCCTGGACCACGAATGCCGGACCATCTCCAAAGATGTTCTGCACCTGCCCGGCCCCGATTTCGTGGATCGGGTCATGACCCCCACCGACCGCTCCAATTCGGTTCTGCGTAATCTGCAAACCATTTACAATACCGGCCGTTTGGCTGGCAGCGGCTATCTCTCGATTTTGCCTGTAGACCAAGGCATCGAGCATACCGCTGGCGCATCTTTCGCTCCCAACCCGATTTATTTTGATCCCGCCAATATTGTTGAACTGGCGATTGAAGGCGGCTGTAACGCCGTGGCCTCTACCCTGGGGGTTTTGGGCTCTGTTTCACGCAAATACGCCCACCGGATTCCCTTTATCGTCAAACTGAACCACAATGAACTGCTAACCTACCCCAATATCTTTGATCAAACCCTCTTCGCAGACGTCGATCAAGCCTTCAATATGGGTGCCGTCGCCGTAGGCGCTACCATTTACTTCGGTTCAGACGAATCCCGCCGTCAGATCTGGGAAATCAGCCAGGCCTTCAAATATGCACATGAGCTGGGCCTGGTCACCATTCTCTGGTGCTATCTGCGTAACCCGGCCTTCAGCCAGGGCGATACCGATTATCACGTGGCAGCCGATCTCAGCAGTCAGGCCAACCACCTGGGTGTCACCATCGAAGCGGATATTATCAAACAAAAAATGCCTGAAAACAACGGCGGCTTTACCGCTCTGAAATTTGCCAAGACCCATAAAAAAGTCTATGAGCAACTGACCACCGATCATCCCATCGATCTGACCCGCTATCAGGTCGCCAACTGCTATATGGGACGTGCTGGCCTGATCAATTCCGGCGGGGCATCCTCGGGTGAATCCGATCTGGCAGAAGCCGTGCGTACAGCTGTCATCAACAAGCGTGCCGGTGGCATGGGCTTGATTTCTGGCCGCAAAGCTTTCCAACGCGATATGCAGACGGGTGCTGCCCTGCTGCATGCAATTCAGGACGTTTACCTCTGTGATGAAGTAACCATCGCCTAATACAGCCAAGCATTAAAGCCACCTGAGAATAACTCAGGTGGCTTTTTTCATAAGAAAAAGCCCCCCGAAGGGGGCCGACTGGAGGTTTCAAACGCAGTCTAGAATTTGCTCCAGAGGTACTGATTGGTAACCTCATGGTGGAAGATAATCTCAGGCTGTTTGATCAAAGAACCCAAAAGTTTGGGGCAGCGATCCGCTGCAGATTGCTTCAGTTCCAAAAATTTCTGGTGATTCTGTTCGCCCAACATGCTGCGAACAAACTCACTGCCCTTAAAATGCCGCATGGCATCATAGATATTGTCGGGCAGGAAACGGGTACGGGTACGGCGGGTTTCGCTATCGAGCGCTTCGCTCATGGGCCCTTCCAACCCTGTTTTGAGCAAGCTATAGAGCAGGAGATAGGGGCTGGCATCAGGCCCGACGCTGCGCACCTCAATCCGGGCAGAGCGCTCATTGGCCAAGGGAATCCGAATCATCGAGGTGCGATCAATCGCTGAAGATTTGATCTGGTTGGGAGCTTCATAAGCAGGATCCAAACGGCGGTATGAATTCACGCTGGGGTTCAGTACCAAACAGATATCATTGGCATTGTTGAGAATTCGATCCACGAAATTCCAACCGATCTGAGACAGTCCATCCTGGCCTTGGGCATCGTAGAAAACATTCTTGCCCTTTTCAGAGATCGACATATTGGTATGCATGCCATTGCCGTTGATATCCGCTATGGGTTTGGGCAGGAAAGAAGCCGTCATGCCCATGCTATTGGCAATCTGGCGGGCCATCAGCTTATAGAGTTGAATCTGGTCTGCGGCAATCACAGCATCGCTATAGGAAAAATTCAATTCAAACTGAGAAGGCGCCACTTCAGGGTGATCCTTCTCGTTTTCAAAACCCATGGCGCGCTGAGCGCCTGCAAAACGGTCAATGAACTGACGCAGAGGATCTTGTGGCAGAGAGTGGTAATAACCACCCCCAGACACAAATTCAAAACCACGGGAAGCATCAAAATGTTGCTCTGCATCTCTGCCATGGAAAAGAAAACCTTCAAGTTCAACAGCCACATTGGCTACGCCCTGGTTCTTGGCCCAAAGATCTTCGCGCAATTGCAGCAAATGTCCCCGCAGGTCTGAATCATACATACTGCCGTCATTGGCTTTGATCAAACCAAAGACCAACATTTTGCCTGGGCCAAATACATCGACCGGCAACCAGCGGAAAGAACCCCAATCAATATGCAAGCGCAGATCAGATTCACGTACCGCGCTGAAACCCCGTACAGAAGAGCCATCAAAGGTCAGATTTTCATAGGACTTCAGCAAAAACTTCTTGTCATAATCAATCATATGGAAACGGCCTTCGAGATCGGTAAAGGCCACGGTCACCGCTTTGATATCACGACGTTCGCTGAGATAACGCAGATAGTGTTCCTGAAGCTGGTCTTCCTTCACGCGGTTAAGAACTTTTTCTTTGGCTTCGAGATTCAGTTCTTCAAGTTCAGCATAGGAGTATTCAGAGAGATTTTTAAAACTGTCGGACATGGGTCACCTTCAAATTATGAGTGAATTATTAAAGCAAAATATTTATTTATTTAAAATAAAAATTAAAACATTTAGCTTAATTTTTATTATAGCAAATATAATTTTATAAACAAATAATATAAATATCAAAAGAATTATATTTATAAAGAAATAAGCAAGATAAAAACCCTTTAAACAAATCGCCCCTAAAAATCCAGCAGCCCCCCCTTCAAGGCATGTTAAAATAGCTAGAAAAATCAAGAGTTAAATATGCTCAAGCCTCTGTTTCTCCTCCTGTTTAGCTTCTTTCTGTTTATTTTCCCCGCCCATGCAGAAATTAAAACCTTCGTGGTTTCTGCCACCTCCTGGATTGGGGATAATCAAAGCAAAAATGACGCCCGCAATCTGGCAACGCTTGAAGCCAAACGCATGGCTCTTGAGCAGGCAGGCACCTATATTGAATCGGTCACCCTCGTCAAAAACAGCGTGCTGGCAAAGGACGAAATTCTCGCACTCACAGGAGGCATCACCCAAACTCAAATTGTTTCAGAAAAAACCACTTCCAATGGTGAAAGTTTTGGTCTGATCATCACGGCAAAAATTACGCTGGACACTCAAAATGTTGAAGATTCCATTCGCAAAATGCTCAACAACAAAGCTGCTCTAGAAAGAGAAAAAGAGCTGCTCAAACGCAACCAGCAATTGGAAAAAGAACTGATCCGCTATAAAAAAGAGCTGGAAAGTGTCAAGGCACGCCAAGCCATCGAAACCCTTCAAAAAACGGAAGGCAAACGGCTGGCCGACCAACTCAGTGCAAATCAATGGTTTGAAAAAGGGGCTGAGCATTACAGACTCAAAAACTATGCGGAAACGATCCGGGCCTATACCCAGGTACTCAAACTTTCTCCTCACGACGCCAATGCCTATAATAACCGGGGCGTGGCCTATTACGACTTAAAACAGTATCAAAACGCGCTTCAGGATTATAACAAAGCGATCCAGCTGGCTCCCGGTTTTGCGCTGGCCTATATCAACCGGGGCGTGGTCTATTTTGATTTAAACCAATACCAGAAATCGCTTGAGAACTATGCACAAGCCATCAGCCTCGATCCCAAGACCCCCATTGCCTATAACAACCGGGGCAATACCTATCGCCAACTCAAGCAATACTCCCAGGCACAGGCAGACTATAAT
This sequence comes from bacterium (Candidatus Blackallbacteria) CG13_big_fil_rev_8_21_14_2_50_49_14, assembly GCA_002783405.1. Lineage (NCBI taxonomy): Bacteria > Candidatus Blackallbacteria > bacterium (Candidatus Blackallbacteria) CG13_big_fil_rev_8_21_14_2_50_49_14. The sequence goes on from PFGG01000035.1 coordinate 110,578, forward strand.
GCCGCCCTGCGCATCGATCCCTTTTACGCACTGGCCTATAATAACCGGGGACTGAATCATTACTTTTTAAAACAGTATTCCCAGGCACTTCAGGACTATCACCAAGCTCTCACACTCAATCCTGCCTATGCTGAAGCCTATATCAACCGGGGCGTGATCTATTTTGATTTGAATCAATACCAAAACTCTCTCGAAGACTATAACAAGGCTCTCAATCTCGATCCCAATTCCGCCCTGGCCTATAATAACCGCAGCAATACCTACCGCCTGCTGCAAGCCTATCCTCAAGCGCTTAATGATATTCAACAGGCCATTCGTCTCAATCCCCTCAATGCCTTTGCTTATATCAGCCGCGGCATTCTCTATTACGATACCCATGAATTTCAGAATGCCCTCAAAGACTATAACAAGGCGATCAGTCTCGACCCAAACTCTGCCCTGGCCTATAATAACCGGGGCAATACCTATCACAAGCTCAAGCAATACCCCCAAGCAATCGAAGACTATAATACGGCCCTGCGCATCGATCCGAATTATGCACAGGCCTATCTGAACCGAGGCGTGGTCTATTCAGATTTAAACCTGCGCCCGCAAGCGATCGACGACTGGAAAAAGGCCTGTCAGCTGGGTTCAAGATCCACCTGCGACTGGTTGAAAAACAATGGTTATTGAGCGTTGCAGGGCAATCCCTTACTGAGTCACGAAAATTCAGCAACGAAGAGACGCGGCACACAGGCGTACTTCCGGCTTTCGTGGTAAAATCCAGTAATTCTTTCCCCTGGGCAAAGGCATGATTCTCAACCATATCCAACGCGACCCGGTTTTGGCCCGTTTAACCCGCGCGATTGAATCGACCGGCGAATACACCCTGTTTGTGCGCGATGCGCTGGTCTTTCTTTTACGTGGCCGGATTCACTGGGCCAATACCCTTCAACAGATGGCCTTTATTGGAACCGACTCACTGCCGATTGTGCTGATTACCGGACTGGCCGTGGGTATGGTCTTTTGCCTGCAGATTTCAGGGGTCATGATCAAATACGGCAGCTCCGGGGTGATTGGGGGAGTGACAGCCATGTCGTTGGCCCGCGAACTCTCCCCTTCGTTTACCTCTGTCGTCGTGGCTGGGCGTGTGGGTGCGGCAATTGCCGCTGAAATTGGCTCCATGAAGGTCACCGAACAACTCGATGCTCTGACCGCCATGGGCGTACCGCCCATGTATTATTTGCTTTTGCCCCGCATGATCTCAGCAGTGGTCATGCTGCCTCTGCTCACGGTTCTGGCCCTGGGGATTGGTCTGATCGGTGGAACGGTAGTGGGTGTCATGGCCAAGGGCCTGATTCTGACCTCGTATATCGACTCGATCAAAAGCCTGCTGTATATCGATGATGTTGCCAAATCACTGGTAAAATCTGGCTTTTTCGGCATGTTAATCGCCACCATCGCTTCGTTTCAAGGCATTAAAACCGGTCAAGGCGCTCAAGGCGTAGGCGAAGCAACCACCAAAGCCGTGGTCTATTCACTGATTGCCATTTTTATCAGCAATTATTTTCTGACCTTTATTCTCTTTACCGTCATGGCCCGCTGATGATTGAAGTCAAAAACCTGCACAAAAGCTTTGGCCGCAAACAGGTTTTGCGTGGGATTGATTTTGTTTTCAAAGACAACCAGACCACCGTTGTGATTGGCCCCTCGGGCTGTGGCAAAAGCACAATCCTGCGCCTGATTCTGCACCTGCTCAGCCCAGACCAGGGCGAAATCTGGGTCGATGGCACCAATGTCTCTACCCTGCGCCGCCAGGACGACCTCGACCGCTACCGTTCGAAAATCGGCATGGTTTTTCAATCCGCAGCCCTGTTTGACTCTCTCAAGGTCTGGGAAAATGTCGGCTTTATGTTTTTAGAAAATACGCGCATGCCCCGTGACAAGGTCAAAGCCATTGCCGAAGAAAAACTGCGTCTGGTCGGCCTGGAAGGCAGTGGGGATCTCTACCCCGCTGAGCTCAGCGGCGGCATGCAAAAACGGGCTGGGATTGCCCGTGCGATGGCCCAAGATCCCAAGATTATTCTCTATGATGAACCTACCACAGGCTTAGACCCTGTGACCTCAACCGTGATTGAAGACCTGATCTCCGATCTACAGGAGCGCACCCAGGGCATTTCAATTGTGGTCACCCACCAATTGAGCACAATTTTTCGCACAGCAGACCTGATCACCATGTTTTATGAGGGTAAAATACTGGATACCGGCACCGTAGATGAAATGAAAAACTCAGAAAATGAGATCGTAAGAAACTTTTTGGAAGGCAAAGTGGTTGCGCCATGAATTCAGCATTTAAAGTTGGGCTGATTACCATCTTGACAGTGGTCACCCTTTTGGTTGGCGTGATTTATATCTGGCAAATCAACCCCTATGCCTATTACCAAATTACCGGTTACTTTCCCCATGTGGGCGGAATCAAAGTCGGCTCCAAAGTCACGCTGATGGGCGTAGAAATTGGCGAAACCTTTGCAATTGAAGCAGAACCAGCCCAACGACGCGTAAAAATCAGCATGAATATCAAACGGGACATCAAACTCCCGGTCAATTCCAAATTTACAATTATCACCACCGGTCTGGTCGGAGATAAAAATATTGAAGTCTTTCCGCCCGAAAAAGTGAGCAAAAACTATCTGGAAGCAGGCGCAGAAATCACGGGCAACCCGCCGGCCAGCCTGGATACCATTTTTACCGAAGCCCAAGCCATGATGAAATCCGCACGGCAATTGGTAGACAATCCCGAACTGCGTGAAAATATTCTGCAAACTGCCGGCACCATCAACAAAACAGCCTCGCAGCTTTCTGGCCTTTTCAAGGATATCAAAGGGGTGACCTCAGGCTTTGGCAAACTCACCACCCAAACCGAAATTTTACTCAAGCAGATCAACGGAGCCACAACTGCCACTATTCCTGAAGTACAGGCCATTATCGCCAGTACCCGTCGGATTGCAGGCAATGTCGAAGCCCTCAGTGGTCAAGTCAATGAACTCGCCAATGACCCCCAAATGCTGAACAATACCCGCCAGAGCATCAGCAATATCAACGGGCTGACCCGCCAATGGCAGGATTTTACCAAAGACCTGCAAGGCCTGACCCGTAAATTTGAAGGCATTACCGACGATGTCAAAACCATCACAGGCGATGTGCTGGAGATCAGTCATGATCCTGAGATCAAAAAGAATATCCGCACCGTAGCCAAAAATGCGACCCGCCTGACCAATGCCATCTTTGATCTGACCGACCCCCAAACACAAACCAACCAACTGGATCTGAATTTCAGGGCCGAAGCCCTGGGCGCCATGCGTTTAACCCAAGATTTTAAAGCCGTCCCCGGAGCTGTCGGCAACTTCAATGTCTTTGGGGATCTGGGACTGGGGGGACCGGTTTCATACTTCCGTGTCGGTCTGGATGAAATTGGTGATGGCAACCTGATCAACCTGCAGGCCGGGAGCAAAATCGATGACAAAAGCCTGGTCCGCTTTGGTCTGGTGCGTGGCAAAATTGGTGCAGGCGCAGATTTTAATATGAAGCTCCTCGACCAACCCTTAACCCTGAGTGGTGAATTGTATGATATCAACTCACCGCGAATGCGCTTGGGCCTTTTACAGAATATCTGGCAGGATTATGGTCTTTCGCTCTATTGGGATAACCAATTCGTGCGTGGCATCAATGAATTCAATCTGGGCTTCCGCTGGCAACCCCGCACCACCAAACAAGAACCTGCTCATCCCCCCCGTTAGAGGTAAGGCCATGCCCAAGAAAAAGAAAACACATACCCCCTTGGAGGCCCTGCAAGCCCCCTTGAATTTGGTGGGCTTTGAAACTTTTCTTTTGCCCAAAAGCTCTGAAACCCCCTATAGTCAGTTGCTGGTGGCCCTGACCCCTGAACCCAGTGAAACTGAGTCTTCTGCTTGCTCTATTCTGCAAATTTTTTATACCAAAGATGTGATTGAAAGCCAGGAATCTCAAGTTGAAAGCGGGCTTTCGGTTTTGCAGTTCCTCTGTACCCTGCCCGACCCGCTCAGTGAGGCCTTGCTGCCTGAGGCATGGCGACTCTGCACCTTTTTCTCACAGCTGATGCCCATGGGCGGATTTCAGATCACCCCAGAGAACAGAATCTACTATCGCTATTGCCATATGCACACCGATCCTCAACTCAAGCCCGAACTTCTGGTCGAAATTGTTGAGCTGATCAGTCTCTTCCTTACCTGTTTTGAGCACACGCAGCAGCAACTGGGCAAAATCCCTCTTTCGGAGCTTCAGCTGAAGGCCCAGACCGAACTGCTTTCCAGTGCGGTTTAGCCTCGCAAATGCCGCTACAAAGACAGCGGATCGAACTCCGGGGTCTGGTCCAGGGCTTGGGCTTTCGCCCTTTTGTTTACCGTTTGGCGCAAGAGCATGGATTGGCAGGCTGGGTGCTCAACCGCAGCGAAGGCGTTTTGATTGAAGCCGAAGGCCCAAGTTCTGTTTTGGCGAGTTTTATTGAGGCCTTAAACAGCCAGCGCCCTCCGCTGTCTGTCTTGACAGAAATCAGCACAGAGCTTCTGCCCTGTCTGGGCGAAACACATTTTCAGATTTTGCCTAGCCCCACGAACAGCACAGAAACAGAAGCCTGGATTTTGCCTGATCTTGCCACTTGTGCAGCCTGCGTGCAAGATCTCTTTGAAGCTGGCAACCGGCGTTTTCGCTACCCTTTTACCAACTGTACCTATTGTGGCCCACGTTATACGATTATTCAGAGTTTGCCCTATGACCGCCCACGCACCAGCATGCAAAGCTTTGCCATGTGCCCGGACTGCGAAGCCGAATACCGCGATCCCGGCGACCGCCGTTTTCACGCCCAACCCATTGCCTGCCCCAGTTGTGGCCCCCAATTATCCCTCTGGAACCCCCTGGGAGAGGTTATAGCCGAACGGGAAGCTGCTCTGCAGGCCAGTGAAAAAGCTCTGCAGGCAGGACAAATTTTAGCCTTAAAAGGCCTGGGAGGGTTTCAACTGCTGGTAGATGCCCGCAATGCTGAAGCCGTGGCCCGATTGCGTACCGCCAAACAGCGCGAAGCCAAGCCCCTGGCCCTGATGATGCAAGACCTGATTCAGGTCAAAGCCTATTGCCAGGTTTCAGCTGAAGAAGCCGCACTGCTCACCGGCCCCCAAGCCCCAATCGTGCTCCTGGAGCGTCTGAAGAAACAAAACCTGGCCCCCAATCTGACCCAAACCCTCAATCCCCGCTTGGGCATTATGTTGCCCACCACGCCCCTTCACCATTTGCTTTTAAAGGATTTAGGCTTTCCCTTGGTCGCCACCAGTGGCAATCTCAGCGATGAACCCCTGTGCACAGAGGAGCAGGAGGCCCTGGTGCGTTTACAGGCTATTGCCGATCTGTTTCTGGTGCACAACCGCCCGATTTTACGCCCTGTCGATGATTCTGTGGTACACGTGATTGCGGGCCAACCCACCCAATTGCGCCGGGCACGGGGCTATGCTCCCCTGCCCTTGGCTGTTCCCGCCATTCAAGCTCCCCTGCTGGCCCTGGGAGGTCATTTAAAAAATACCCTGGCCCTGAGCCGCAAGGGCCAGGTTTTTCTCAGCCAGCACCTGGGAGATCTCGACAGCCCCTCAAGCCAAAACCAATACAGGCACCACCTGCACACCCTGCCCAAGCTGCTGGGTATTGAGCCTGAAGCCTTGGCCTGTGACACCCATCCTGATTATTTCTCCAGCCAGCAGGCAGAGCGGATCGCTCTGCCCCGAATTCAAGTACAACACCATTTGGCACATGTTCAAGCCGTGATGGCCGAACACGGCTTAAACGCCCCTTTGCTGGGCATGGCTTGGGACGGTTTGGGCCTGGGAACCGATCAGACCCTCTGGGGAGGCGAAGCGCTTGAACTTTTGCCCACGGGCTGGCAACGCAAGGCCTGGTTGCGCCCCTTTGATTTCGCAGGGGGGGAAAAAGCCCTGCGCAAACCCGCTTATATCGCCCTGGGGCTTTTGCACAGCCTGTGGGGAGAAGAGATCTGGGAGAGATCAGAACTGGCCCCGCTTCAGGCCCTGAAGACCTCTGAACGCAAGCTGCTGAAACAGGCCCTGGCCTCGCCAGAGCTCTGCCAAACCACCTCCAGTATCGGACGTCTCTTCGATGCGCTGGCCAGCCTGCTCGATCTCCGCCAAAGCTGTTCTTTTGAGGGAGAGGCTGCGATTGAACTCGAGTTTTTAGCCCAAAGCTGGTCAGGTTCCGCAGAGCCCTGGCCCATCCCCCTACAGTTCAGTAAAGACGGTTGGATCGCAAATCCTGAGCCCCTGCTCATTGCCCTGCTTGCAGATTTGCAGTTAAACCTGCCCAAACCCCTTTTGGCAGCGCGCTTTCACGCCTCTTTGGTTCAGCTTCTGCTCAACCTCGCTCAAAATAGCGGCTTGGAAACGGTCGTACTCAGCGGCGGTTGTTTTCAAAACCGGCTTTTGCTGACCCAAGCGATTCAAATACTTCAAAGAGCAGGATTCAAGGTATACTGGCCCCAACAGGTTCCGGCCAATGATGGCAGTCTGGCGCTGGGACAAATCCTGGCGCTCCATACTAAAAGGAAGGAAACAGCCCATGTGTCTGGCCATTCCCGGTGAGATTCTTGAAATTCTCGATCCAGAGGATCTTTTACGCCCCGCCCGCGTAGCCTTTGGCAGCATGCGCAAACAGGTTTCACTGGCCTATGTGCCCGAAGCCCAAATCGGAGATTTTGTGCTGGTACACGTGGGCTTTGCCCTGACCGTACTCGACGCCGCTGAAGCAGAACGCACCCTGACAGCCCTGACAGAATTGGGCGCGCTGGAGGAAAATGAAATACCAGACTGAATACCGCCAGCCCGAAGCGATCCAAGCGCTGGCAGAAGAGATTCACAAAACAGTGACCCGCCCCTGGACCCTGATGGAAGTCTGTGGAGGACAAACCCATGCCATCGTCAAATATGGGCTGGATCAACTGCTTCCATCGGGCGTTGAACTGCTGCATGGCCCTGGTTGCCCGGTTTGCGTGACCCCCCTGACCATTCTCGATCAAGCCCAGGCCCTGGCACGAAACCCAAAAGTCGTCCTCTGTTCCTATGGGGATATGCTACGCGTTCCTGGCAGCCAGACCGATCTGCTCAGCGTAAGAGCCCAAGGCGGAGACGTGCGCAACGTGTATTCTCCGCTTGAAGCGGTTGAGCTGGCCCAGGCCCACCCTGAACGTGAGGTGGTTTTTTTAGCGGTGGGCTTTGAAACCACCGTGCCGGGCCACGCCCTGGCCCTGGCGCGAGCCGAACAACTGGGTTTGAAGAACTTTTCGCTGCTGGTTTCTCATGTTTGCGTCCCTCCTGCCCTGGAGGCCATTCTTTCTGCCGAGGGCAACCGTGTGCAGGGATTTCTCGCCGCAGGCCATGTCTGCACTATCATGGGCACAGCAGAATATCTGCCGATTGTTGAAAAATACAAGGTTCCGATTGTGATTACAGGTTTTGAACCCGTGGATATTCTCGCAGGTATCCTGGCCTGTCTGCAAGCCTTAGAAAGCGCCCGTCCCCAATTGCTCAATAGCTACAGCCGGGTGGTGCGTGCAGAAGGCAATCCCGTTGCCCAAAAACAGGTAGATCAGTTCTTTGAACGGGTCGATCGGGCCTGGCGGGGCATTGGCGTCTTGCCTGCCAGTGGCCTGGGGCTACGTGAGATCTGGCAGGGTTTCGACGCGCGCCAGCGCTTTGGTTTGGGGCCGGACACCGCCGAAACCCCCGGCGAATGCCGCAGTGGCGAGGTCTTACAAGGGCGGCTCAAGCCCCCGGAATGCCCGGCATTTGGTAAAGCCTGCACACCAGAACGGCCCTTGGGGGCTCCGATGGTCTCCTCAGAAGGAGCATGTGCAGCCTGGTACCGTTACCGAGGCACCTGAAAAACCGTTTCAAACGCGGGTTTTAACTGGCTCCAAAGCGGAAAAGACTTTTGATCCAGCCCCTTTGAAGTCCAAGTGACAAGTAAGGGCACACGCAGTTTTTGCAACTGTGAAGGGTAAAACACCACAGGCTCATCCAAGATAAAGCCATAACAATCGACTTTGGCTTGCCCCTGAGAAAGTGTCAGATCAGCAGGACGCGAGCCTGGATCTGCACCCAATTTCAATAAATCAGGTTTACACAAGATTAAAGCTGTGGGTTGATGAAAGGCTGGCAAAAGGGTATAAGCTCCGCCCGGAGCAAAAATATCAGCAAAATAAGGATTTTGCGGCATGCTGTTTGCCGTGATCTGTTGCCCCTGAACAGCGGGCGTCTGGCGCGCCAAATCAAAACTTAAGGCCTTTTCTAAAACAGGATGAACAGGTGAAAGAACACGCCACCACCCTTGCTTGTTCTGGCTGACGCGCAATCCTGGAACCAATACCCCCAAAGAAAGAACAGACAAGTTTTGATTCAAAAGACTTAAATCGGCTTTTGTTTTTAGATTTGTTATTTCCCGGGCCTGGCTTAAAACCTGTCTGAATTGCTCTTTCCCTGCCGGATAGGCCCCCTGCATTATTTCTCGATAAGGATTATCTGATGCCTGGTGCAAATAAACCGTGTGATACCAAAAATAGTCATAAGGTGCGCCATCAAATCCATAGGCCGAATTATTAAGATAAGAAGCATCCAACGCTCGCCCCTGCTGAGAAATACTGTTCCAAGCTAAAATAAAGGCAAAGACATATCCCAAGACTCTAAATTTTGCGAATTCAAACTTTTCAAGTGCAGAAAATACATAACCCAAACAGGCCATCGCAACCCAAATTCCCCAGAATTCATACCAAACCGTATCTCTTAAAAGAGCGCGATTGCCAAATAAAAGCAAAGGAAAAAGACAAAAGAGCGAAACTCCCATCATGGCAAGAGGAAAATAATCCATCTGCTCACGCTGCTTACTCCACAGCTCCCAGCCCAAGAAAGCAAAGCCAACGCCACAAATTACAAGATAATCTGCACGGGTACTAAAAATAAAGCGCAGCGTATCTACGATACTGCCCGTTCCCGCTGAGCTGATATCCATCCAGATGCTGGCACGCAAAAGCCCCTGTAAGTAATGCCATCCCAGATTAAAATCAGGAAAGAAACAAAACAAGGGAAAAACAAAAGCAAGACTCAATCCCAATAAAAATCCAGGATACGCAGCGACGATGTTTTGCCAGCGATGACTCAAGCGCTGAAAAAGAAAGAGAAAAGGAAGCGGCAAAAACACCAAGCCCAGCCAGATCACTGGCAGTTTTAAACTGCCCGGCTGAGAGAAATTTGCAACCGGCATGGTTCGTCCGGGCAGAGCAGTGCTGAACCAAGCTGGCCAGGCCAAGATAAAAAACAAGAGCAAACCTGGCAGCAGTTGCAAACCAATCGTTTGAGGCTTAGGACTTTTCTCAGGTGTTTCTACTTCCAGCATTTGCCATATTTGAAAAGCCAAAACCACAGGCATTGCAATGATCGCCTGAACTTTGGTCATCACCGCCAAACTGCTAAAAACCCCGCACAAGAGCAGAGCAGAAAGACGAAACCGAGGGGCTTGGCGAATCATCAAGGCCGAAAGTAGAGCCAGGGCCAGCAAAAAAAGGCTGAAGATTTCCGAACGCAGCGTCATAGCCATATGCAAAACGCCACCTTCTAGGCCCAAGGCAAGACTCGCACTCAACCACAGCCAGGGCATATGTGGAAACAAAACAACCAGCAAAACCACAGCCGTTAAAACAAATAGCCAGACAAGCACCGCTTGAATTTTACGCAAAAACAAAGTCAGTTCAGCCAATCCCAGCGCAGGATCTGCTGCATTCTTCAAGTCTTCCAGGCTGGCCACTGAAATCAGTTGATGGGCACGGGCCATGCGGGTCGCCGAGGCCAAAATAGCCACCATCGCAAATTTAGGGTGGTCCAAATGCGCTGGGGTTTTATGACTGTTCAGTAAAAGCGTATCCTGTGCAGTTGAAGCATCCATATCCCAATAATAATCAAAGGGAAAAACCTGTGAAAGATGCAAATAGAAAGGAAGCAAACCAGAGCAGACTAAAAGAGTTAAAATCAGCAAAACATGCCGACTGTTTTTACGCATGTTTTAAAATTTCCCCAAAAATTGATCAAGTGTATCCTGAAAATAAGCAAGCGCTGAATCGGTAAGATCATGGTGAATGCCCACCATAAAGCCCCGATCATGCACATAATCAGCACCCGGCATCGCTGATTGGCCCTGACGAAATGCGAATTTATGCACCACTGGCTGGCGCAAAAAATTACCTGTAATCAAAGGACGGGTAAAAATTTGGGCAGATTGTAAAGCCCTTTGCAAGTCTTTGCGCTCAAAGGGAGCCCCTGGTTTCACCAGAATGGCCAGACCAAAAGCGGAAGAGGCATGCCCTGGCAAGGCCTGCTGAACCGCCAGCCAATCTCCCCAACGGTTTAAGATATGCGCCTGCAAAATTGCTAAAATATTCTGACGCCGAAGAATAAACGCATCCAGCCTTCCCAACTGACTCAAACCTATCGCAGCGTGCATTTCAGTAGGCCGCAGATTATAGCCAGTTTCAACGAAAAGCCAGCCCCCTGTAAGTTCAGGAAAGCGCTCAATCCAGTCCTGCTGATCACTGCGGCCACGAATCCAACCATGTGCCCGCTGACTGATCAACAGATCCTGCCAATCTTGGGGTTTGCGCATACACACCATTCCCCCCTCAATCGTGGTCATATGGTGGGAGAGAAAAAAGCTGAAGCTGGAAAGGTCTCCAAAATTCCCGACCTTCACACCTTCAATCGTGGCACCATGGGCTTCACAGCAATCTTCAAGCACCCATAAATCATGCTTGCGGGCCAAAGCCATCAACTCAGGCATGGGGCAAGGGTTTCCCAAAACATGTACAGCCACCAGGGCACGGGTTTGGGGAGTAATCGCTGCTTCGACCTGCTCAAGACTCAGGTTCAGAGTCACGGGATCACAGTCCACAAAAACGGGAATGGCCCCCATCTGAACCACTGGAAAAACAGATGTTGACCAGCACACAGCGGGAACAATCACTTCATCACCCGGCTTCAAGGCGGGCTGAGTCTGTTGTGAAGCAAAAGCAGACAAAGCCAGAAGATTGGCTGAGGAGCCTGAATTGACCATCAAAGAGCCAGCCGATTGATTCCAATGGCTCCAGGCCTGCTCAAATTCTGCCACACGTTGCCCCATGCTGACCTGACCGCTAAGTAAAACAGCCACAGCGGCCTGCAAGTCTTCTGGCTCAAAAAGGGTACGCATCAGTTCAAAGGGCTGCTGGGGAGGGGCCTGCATCAATTGGCGCTGGTAGTTGCCTACCCACTCCAGAATCTGATCGTGCTGGGTTTCCAGATCACGCATGGGAAGCTCACTCATTGCGGGCCGGCAGGCAGTTTGAGTTCACGAAAATACAACTTCAGAAAGGCAATCCCCGTTTGAATACTGGGAGACCCCTTTTCAGGTCCAATCCGGTTGCCTTCACGGGTTGGAAACTCAGCAATTTTCAAACCGTATTTAAGCGCCCGAATCGTGCTCTGATACTCTATCGTATATCCCGGCCCATCAGGCGCAAGGCGTTCCCAGGCCCGACGCGTAATCGCACGATAGCCATTGATACTGTCTGTCACAAAGGGATGTTGATGACGGTTAAAACTCATATTCGCCATTAAATTAAAGGCGTTATTTGCCCATTTCCGCCATTTGAAAAATTGGTCGTCTTCTTCATTGCGTGCCCCTTCGACCATGCGCGTGCCAATCACAATATCATGACCGGCTTCCAGCAAAGGTCTGAACTTCGTCAAATCTCGCGGGTCTTCGTTGCCATCGGGGCTAAAAAAAATCAAAGCATCGGCATCTGTCGAGTCAAAGGCTATCCGAAAAGCTTCGCCCCGTCCTTTTGAAACCTGCTCACGTACAGGAAAAGCGTGTTGACGATAGAATTCAAGCGTTCCATCTTTGGAACCCCCATCCACGGCAAAATACTCATCGACACTGCCCAAAGGCAAATCCTTGAAAATAGCCTCCAAACCCGGCAATTCATCAAGGGTCAATAAAACCAAAGCCAATTTCATATGCTTTTTCCTTTGTGCTCTCGGTACCACTGTAAGGTTTTCAAGAGCCCCTCGCGCAAAGGAGTTTCTGTCTGAAAACCTAATTTTTCAAGGGCTTTGCGGTTATCACAATGCCGACGGGGTTGCCCATTGGGCTTGCTGGTATCAAAGATCAACTCCAAAGAGCGGCCTGAAAGCTCCACCAAAAGAGAGGCCAGATCACGAATGGTAATTTCTTCGTCTGCTCCCAAATTAAAGGCCTCAGGCCCCTGGGCTTTTTCAGCCACCGTCAAAAGCCCATTGGCAAAATCTTCAACATAGAGAAAAGAACGGGAAGCACTGCCATCTCCCCAGACCACCAGGGGGTTAATTCCCTGCTCAATTTTATGAACCAAACCCGCAATCACATGGCTGCTTTGCGGATCAAAATCATCGCGCGGCCCATAGGCATTGAAGGGGCGGGCCACGACAATATCCATGCCAAACTCTTCGACATAGGCCTGGGCCATATATTCCTGCATACGCTTAGACCACCCATAACCCGCATTGGTGGGTTCAGGTGTTTCTTTAAAGCCTTCCTCTTCTGGGGTGGGGATACTGCTGTTTCGTGGATACACACAAGCTGAACTGGTCACAAGAAAACGTCTGACTTCTTCTTGACGTGCGGCCTCCAGCGTACTGAGAAAAGCACGCATATTGTCGCGAAAAAGCGAGCCAGGATGAAGACGATTGAATTCAATGCCCCCAACGCGGGCTGCCAAATGCAAAACCAGCTCCTGGCCCTGGCAACAGGCACGCGCAAAAGTTTCATCTTCAAGATTGCCCACCCGGGTATCAATCTCGTTTTTCACATTTTCCAGAAAACGGAAGCGATTCTCTTCAAGACTCGAGGTCGTCGTGACATGGGCCCCGGCAGCGACAAGCTTTTCAACTGTAAAGCTGCCAATAAAGCCATTTCCGCCGGTTACCAAGACCTTGCGGTTGTGCCAGAAATCAACGCCGATTGGCATAATCAAAATCCTGATCACGGTAACCCGAAGGAAGAGAGCGAAACGCCTTGTCTTGACTGGGTTCTAAATTATAATCCAAAGGGTTCAGACCTACCGACTCAAGATCGGCCGCCAACATCAGACGCGCCAATTCTTTCATACGGGTTTTGGCCTCCCAGCCCAATTTGGCTTTGGCTTTTGAAGCATCGCCAATCAAGAGGTCAACCTCTTTGGGACGAAAATAACGGGGATCGATACTGATAATTTCTTCCTGATTGAGGTTTACCTGTTCGCAGCAATAGTCCAAAAACTCTTTGACGGAGTGGGTTTCTCCGGTGGCCAAGACAAAATCCTCAGGTTGCTCCTGTTGCATCATCAACCACATGCCTTCTACGTATTCCCGCGCATAGCCCCAATCGCGTTTGGCTTCTAAATTGCCCAAATATATTTTGCTTTGGTGCCCTGCCAGGATAGCCGCCAGACCCATGGTGATTTTTCGCGTCACAAAGGTTTCACCCCGGCGTGGCGATTCATGATTAAACAAAATGCCATTCACCGCAAACAACTGGTGGGATTCACGCGCATTCATGGTCAACCAATAGGCCATCACTTTGGCACAGGCATAAGGTGAGCAGGGATAAAAAGGGGTCGTTTCACTCTGAGGAATAGCCCGCACATGCCCGTACATTTCACTGGAAGAAGCCTGGTAAAAACGGGCATCTGGTTTTTCTGTCAAAACAGCATCCAAAAGACGCTGAGTGCCCTGCCCAACCACATCAACGGTATAAGAAGGCGCATCAAATGAAACCCGCACATGGGATTGGGCTCCCAAATTATAGACTTCATCGGGCTGAATCTGGCGAATAAGCTGGTTTAAACGACTGGCATCACATAAATCGCCATAATGTAAAAAAAGATTATTCTTCTGTTGGTGAGGGTCTGAAAAAATACGCAAGATACGCTGGGTACTGAAGGTGCTTGACCAACGGATCATGCCATGCACAATATATCCCTTGGCCAATAATAATTCAGCGAGATAAGAACCATCTTGACCGGTTATGCCGGTAATAAAAGCCGTTTTCAAGTCTTTTAACCTTATAAAGAAAAATACGGGTTAAGGCCGCATTTTTTCTTTTTACTTTTGATCACAAATAAGCTCTGGTCAGTATAAGCTCCCTCGCAAGTACAGTCAATGAGGGTGGGTCTGGGTTCTGACGATTCAAAACTACAGCCAAAACCCAGACCAGGGGCTGCTGTATAATACAGAAAAAGCAATTTTCTGGCAGGAATATCCATGCGCATCGCCTTTCTTTCCCGCATTTCACGTGCCTTTAATGGGGAGACCGTCTATCATGAGCCCCTCGGAGGCACCCAAAGCGCAATTGTCTATCTGGCGCGGGAACTTCAAGCCCTGGGCCATGAAGTGCATGTTTTTTGCCAATGCAAAGAAAAAGCGGGTGTTTTTGAGGGCGTAACCTATCACAACGTACCCGACTTGGCCCGATTTGCCCGCCAGAACCCGCTTGATTTTTTTATTTCCTGTGCCGATGAAAGCGCCCTGAAACTGGGCATTCCCGCCCGCCACAACCTGTGGTGGTCCCACAATGACTATTGCTTTTTTTGGCATGAAATGCCCGACCTGCGTGCCAAAACAGCTGAAATTCTCGCCACAAAAGCAGATAAACTGGTCGCCGTCAGTGAATGGCATGCCCAGAAATTATCAGAGGTTCTTCAACTCCCACGCGAACATTTTTGGATCGCCCGCAATGCGGTGCATGCCCCCTGGTTTGAGCCGACACCCCAACCGGCCAGCCCTCCCCGCCTGATTTATTCCAGTGTTCCCGACCGGGGCTTGGATCTTCTGCTTGAGTTTTTTCCTGAAATTCAGGCCCAGGTGCCCGAGGTGGAGCTTCACCTTTATTCCAGTTTCACGGTCTGGGGCAAAAGTGTTGAATGGAATCAGGCCAAAGCAGGGGCCCTGTATGCCGAAGCCCAAGCCCTGCCAGGTGTATTTTTGCATGACCCACTGCCCCACCCGCAATTGGCAGCAGCCCTGCTGGAAGGCTCTTTGATGGTCTATCCCAACCATGCTGCCGACCCCATCGACGAAAGTGGTTTTTGGGCTGAAACTTCCTGCATTGCCGCCCTCGAAGCCCAAGCTGCGGGCTTGCCTGTAATCACCAGCGCACGGGGGGCTTTGCTAGAAACGATTCAGGATCAACAGACGGGATTTGTTTTGCCTGGTGACCCCCACAGTGCAGCCTACCGTCAGAGCTTTATTGAAAAAACCGTCGCCTTGTTGCGCGACCCTGAAGCCCGGCAGAAATTGAGTACAGCCGCCCGTGCCCGCATTCAGGCTGAATATACCTGGCAATTGCGGGCCCGTGAATGGGATCAGTTTTTTCAAAGCTTCAGTTCAAGCCGCATGCAAAGCTCTCCCCTGCTCAGCCCTTTTCCTGCGCCTGAAATTTCAGTGATTATTCCGACCTATAACCGGGCCCGCAATCTCAAAAACTGTCTTGAATCTCTCACCTGGCAAACCTTTAAAGCCTTTGAAGTGATCATCTGCGATGATGGTTCCAGTGATAGCACCCGCGAAGTGGCCGAAAGTTTTCAGGAACGTCTCAATCTGGCCTATCGCTGGCAGGAAGATTTGGGTTTTCGTGCGGCTGAAGCCCGCAATCTGGGATTGAAACGTGCCCGCGCCAAACTGCTCGTTTTTCTGGACAGTGATCTGGTCGTGCCCGAAACCTTTCTTGCTGCACATTGGCAAGCCCACCAAAACTATCGCAATGTGGCTGTCAACAGCTACGTCACCCGCATGCTGGAAGCCGTGGATCAAGATCTGGGCCTTCCTCCTCAGGACTATATCCCCAAGCACCAGGAAATTCTCAAACCCGACAGCCGTGATCGCTACGAACTCTTCGAGCGGACAGGGCCCGTCGAAGAAACCTATTTCCTTGACAGCAATGCCCTCTCCATCTGGCGCGAAGATCTGGAAAGAGTCGGCAATTTTGATGGAAATTTTATCGGCTGGGGACACGAAGACACGGAACTGGGTTACCGCATTGCCCAGTACGGGATGAAGCTGCTGCTGATCAAAGAAGGTGCCACCGCCTACCACCAATACCACAGTGTTTCCGAAAGCAAAGACGAAGAACGAGCCGTCAATTGGAAACTACTCACCAGCAAACATGGGATCAACCGCTGGTATCACCCCCTCTGGGAACTGCCGGTTGAAGGGGGGGTGCAACTGGTCATAGAAGGTGAAATTACCGCCCAAGACAAAATTTTTTCAGTTTGGTCAGATGCCGCCTGGACACTCAAAACAGGCCACCCGATTCCCTTGGCTGGCCTGCACTATCTTGTCAAAATTGAAAACGGAATTCTCAAAGCGATCGAACCCTTCAATGGCAGCCCCGCATGAACACTCCCCCCTCTCTTTTGCGCCGGGGACTGAACGCGCTGGCCCACCATGTGCTGAACCATCCCAAGCGCTGGCTGCTGAGTTGGGTTTTGCTCCTGCTGGTGGCTTTGCCCGGATTTTTAACCGTCAACCGTTTTTTGGTGGGAGGCAATGGCGGTGTCACAAGCTCACAGGCCCTGCACACCAAAGATTTGCTCGAAGCGCGTTTTGATTTTCCCTATACCAGCAATTATCTGCTCGTGATTGAGCATCCCCATCTGACCCTGGAAGCGCCGGCCTACCGTCAGGCCGTTGAAAAAATTGAAAAGGTGCTGCGCAGCCAGGAAGATACACGTGCAATTCAAAGCTGGTACCAAAGCCAGGATGAAATGATGCGCAGTGCCGACGGAAAACGCACCTATCTGCTCATCGGGCAGACCGTAGCTGCCAGCCAGAAACTGGAGCTGCGCACCGGCGAAATCCGGGCAGCCCTTGCTCCCCTGCTCAAAGAACTGCATCAAGAGGCTGGTTTTTCAGCCTATATGACCGGCATGAACGCCGTGATCTACGATATCAACAAGGTCACTAGCGCCAGCACTGCTACGGCCGAGAAACAGGTTTTTGGCCTGACCCTCGTGATTCTGCTCTTGGCCTTTGGTTCGCTGACAGGCGCACTTTTGCCACTTTTGATGGCTGTCGTGGCCATGGTGCTGACCCTGGCAATTGTGGCTGTGATTGCCCAACTCACCATGGTGTCCAACTATGCCCAGAGTATCTCCTCAATGATCGGTCTGGCCGTCGGCATTGATTACGCTCTTTTGCTGGTCTGGCGTCTGCGTCAGGAACGGGAAAAGGGTCTGGAACTGAAAGAAGCCCTGCATCAAACCCTGCTGACGGCCGGAAAATCGGTGATCTTTGCAGGGGGCACCTTTCTGATCGGCTTGGGTGGACTCTTTTTCAGCGGCATTACTGCCCTGTTTTCAATTGGCTTGGGCGGTATTCTGATTGTTGTGGTCAGCGTCGCTGCCAGTTTAACCCTTTTGCCTGCACTGCTACTCTTACTCGGCCCTTGGCTCGATTTTCCCAAAACCTGGGCCACACGCCTGCAAAACCTGCGTCCTTCGCGCCTCTGGAAACCTCTGGCCTATCACGTCATGCGCCACCCCTGGGTCTATGGCAGCGCTTCACTGGCAATCGTTCTGGCGATCAGCAGTCCGGCCCTGATGCTACAAATTCGCCAGTTTGACATGCCCAACCTGCCTGATCGGCTGGAATCCAAACAGGGCTTTGACCGTATGATCCAAATGCAGGTTTCAGGCCAAATGATTCCCCTCTTTCTCGTGCTGGAGACACAAAAGCCAAGCCTTCTCAATGCCGAAGACCTGCACCAGCTCAAACGCGTGCATGCCCAGCTCCAGGCCAACCCCTTGATCGAGCGCGTGATCAGCCTGGCCACCCCCCTGCAGGAACACCCCGATCTAGCCAATCAACTGCCTTTGATCCGTCTGCTGACCCCCAATCTTTTCAATCTTTTGCTCAGTCACGATGAAAAATTGACTTTGATTCAGGTGATTCCTAAAAAGCTGGGGGATTTTGACGAAATTGTCAATCTCTGTCGTGATCTGCGCCTGCAACTGGGCCCCGAACTGCTGAAACAGGGCCTGACCCTGCACACGGGAGGCCCCCCCGCTCTGACCCTCGATTATAACGAAGCCACTTTCAGCCACAGCCCCCAAATTCTGATTGGCGTGGTCATCGCCACCTGGCTGGTCTTGCTCTTTTCTCTGCGCTCCTGGCTGATTGCCTTCAAGGCCATTCTGCTCAATCTCTGCTCTGTGGCCGTCAGCTATGGTGTGATCACCCTGATCTTTCAGGAAGGTTTGATTCCAGGGATTCAAACCCAAGCGATTATGGCCTATGTACCCTTGCTGCTATTTTGCCTGATTTTTGGCCTCTCGATCGATTACGAGGTTTTTCTCATGACCCGTATCCGCGAAGCCTATGAAAGCGGTGAAAGCAATGAAGAAGCCACTGCCACCGGCATTCGCGCCACCGGAGATGTGATCACCTATGCAGCCCTGGTCATGGGTCTGGTCTTTGGGGCCTTTACCCAAGTTGAAATCAGCATTATCAAACAATTGGGCTTTGGTCTGGCCACCGCGATTCTGGTCGATGCCACCCTGATTCGCATGGTACTCGTGCCTGCCTTTATGAAAATTGGCGGGCGCTGGAACTGGCGTTAAAAAAAATCCCGCCAGGGCAGGCGGGAGAGCAAGACTCGGGGCATCGAGCACGACTTCATCATCTATGAAGGAAACACCTTTAGTATGTCTGTTTTGATTGAAAAGCCACTGAGCAGCACATGAAGAAAGTCTGAGACTTTCCTGAGAAATTCCTGAGAGCGCTGAAAAATTCAGGCCACAAAGGGCAGCCCCTGCCGACTGACATGCCAAGGGCCAGAAATGGTAAACTGATACCTGAATTTCCAGATTTTTTGCTGAAGGCAGTATTGCATGACCAAATACGTATTTATTACCGGTGGCGTAGTTTCAGGCATTGGCAAAGGCATTGTTGCCTCTTCACTTGGCCGTCTGCTGAAAAGCCATGGCTTTCAAATCAGCCTGCTCAAACTCGACCCGTATATCAACCTCGACCCCGGCACCATGAGCCCCTATCAGCATGGTGAAGTTTTTGTGACTGAAGACGGAGCTGAAACCGACCTCGATCTGGGCCACTATGAGCGTTTTACAGATATCAACCTCAGCCGACGCAGCAATTTGACCACCGGCGCAATTTACCTGCGTGTGATTCAGAAAGAACGCCGGGGTGACTACCTCAGCGGCACCGTTCAGGTCGTGCCGCATATTACCAACGCCATTAAAGAACATATTCTCAGCGCAGCGGCCCCAGATACCGATGTGGTAATCACTGAAATTGGCGGTACGGTCGGCGATATCGAGAGCCTGCCCTTTATTGAAGCCATTCGCCAGGTGCGCAAGGATCTCGGACGCGACAATGTGCTCTATCTGCATGTAACCTGGATTCCATATATCAAGGCCGTGGGCGAACTCAAAACCAAACCCAGCCAACACAGCGTGATGGAATTACGCCGCCACGGGATTCATCCAGACATGCTGGTCTGCCGCACAGAGCGCCAGCTCGATGCCGGGATCCGGGAAAAACTCTCTCAATTCTGCGATATCGACCTCGAAGCCGTGATTCAGTGCAAAGATGTTAAATCAATTTACGAAGTGCCTTTTCTGCTCGAAAAAGATGGGCTCGCCCGCCAGGTGCTGCAACGCCTGAAACTCACCCCTCCCCGCCCAGAACTGGATTGGGAAGGCTGGGATGCCTGGGTCGCCCACCTGAAAAAACCCCGCCATACGCTCAAAATTGGTCTGGTGGGCAAATATGTTCAATTGCCTGACGCCTATCTGAGCGTCACCGAATCGCTGCGCCATGCCGCCGCCCGGCGCGATGCCGAAGTTGAAATCCAATGGATTCACGCCGACGAAGAAATGGAAGGCCCTGAAGTAGAAGCACATCTGGCCGAACTCGATGGCATTCTGGTGCCTGGCGGATTTGGCGTGCGTGGTGTAGAAGGTAAAATCGCAGCCATTCGCTATGCACGGATCCAAAAAGTGCCTTTCTTGGGGCTTTGTCTGGGTCTGCAATGCGTGGTAATCGAATACGCCCGCAATGTCTGTGGCTTAGAGGGCGCGCACAGTGCTGAATTTGCCCCCGAAGCCCCGCATCTGGTGGTGGATATTATGCCCGCCCAACGGGATCTTGAAAACCTGGGGGGAACCATGCGTTTGGGCTCTTATCCCTGCAAACTTCACGAAAACTCAAAGCTGTATCAGCTCTATGGCTCCGAAATGATCCAAGAACGCCACCGCCACCGCTATGAAGTCAACAATGATTACCGTGAAAGCCTTGAGCGGCACGGCCTGATGATTTCAGGCACCTCTCCCGATGGCTATCTGGTTGAAACCGTCGAATTGCCCGAACACCCCTATTTCGTGGCCACCCAGTTTCACCCAGAGTTTAAATCCCGCCCCAACCGCCCCAGCCCCTGTTTTCAGGGCTTTATTGACGCCGCCCTGGCCCATCTCCAAAACACCTCACAGGAAACCTAAAATTCATGACAACGCCCCCCCTTTCCAACGAAACACAGCAAAAACTGATCGAAGCGGCCCGACAGGCCTTTCGCCACTCCTATACCCCCTATTCTCTCTTTCCCGTAGGCGCCAGCCTCTTGGCGGTGAACGAAGATGGCAGCGAAAGCCTGATCAGTGGCTGCAATGTTGAGAACGCCTCCTTTGGTCTGGCAATCTGTGCAGAACGGGTGGCGCTGACCAAAGCCGTATCCGAAGGCCACCGCCATTTCAAAGCCATTGCCATTTCTGCCCAGAAAATGCAGCCCTGCTTCCCCTGCGGCACCTGCCTGCAGTTTATCCGTGAATTTGGCGCAGATATTCAAGTTATTTTGGAACAAGCCGATGGCAGCGCTCAGGTGCTGCCGATCGCTGAAATGCTGCCCTATACCTTTACCGGAGAAGACCTGCGGCGCTCTGACGAAGAAAGCGACTGAAACCAGCCCCCAATCCCCTCCCTGTTTGTGTTAGGATGCCTGCAGATATTTTTTGAGACAGGAGAGAGTGTCATGTCTGAAATCAAAACGGTTGCCGTATTGGGCATGGGAACCATGGGCTCTGGAATAGCCCAGGTCTGCGCCCAGGCCGGCCTGAAAACCCGCTGCTATGAAATCAAGCAGGAATTGGTCGACAAAGGTCTGGCCATGATTCACAAAAATTTGGATTTTGGCCTGAGCAAAGGCAAATTCACAGAAGAAAATGTCAGTACCGCCAAAGCCAATCTGCACCCCAGCACCGATCTGAAGGATCTGAACGATGTGGATCTGGTGATCGAAGCTGTGGTAGAGGATATCGCCATCAAGCAAGAAGTTTTTGCCCAATTGGATAAAATCTGCCCCGAGCACACGCTTCTGGCCAGCAATACCTCCTCCCTTTCGATCACTGAAATTGCTGCGGCCACCCAACGCACCGACCGGGTCCTGGGCTTGCATTTCTTTAATCCTGCCTATCTGATGAAATTGGTAGAAGTGGTCAAAGGGCTCGAAACCAGCGAGGAAAGTGTCAAGCTGGCATACAGCTTTGTGGAAAAGCTGGGGAAAACCGCTGTTTTGGCCAAAGACACCCCCGGTTTTATTGTCAACCTGCTGCTGATTCCCTATCTGCTGGATGCCGCTCGGGTCTATGAAAATGGCCTGGCCACCGCCGTGGATATCGACAATGCCATGAAGCTGGGCGCAGGTTATCCCATGGGCCCCCTGACCCTGATGGATATGATCGGCATTGATGTCTGCGTCAAGGTCGGAGATATTCTCTTTGATGCCTACCACGAGCCCAAATACAATGTGCCCCCCCTGATGCGCCGCATGGTCATGGCTGGGCATCTTGGCCGCAAGTCTGGCCGGGGCTTCTACGCCTATTAAACCAGAAGCAGGCCGGAGCAAATTTTCTGGCCTGCTCTCCGAGAAAGTATAGATACCCCATTGCACGCTTTTGAAAGGATTTTTGAATGCCGTTTTCTTTTAGCCTACGCACGTTGAGCACTCTTTGTGTGTTTTCTCTGCTCTCATTTTCTCTCATCAATCTGACAGCATCAGCCCAGGCACAAACAACAAAGATTCCCGTTGCCGTTCTGGATTTATTGGCAAAAGGCGATGCCATGGCCAGTGAAGCAGGTATATTAACGGATCGGGTGCGCAGTCTGGTGGTGCAAAGCCAGACTTATCAGGTCATGAAACGTGAATCCATGGACAAAATCATGCGTGAACAGGGGTTTCAAAGCACCCAAGACTGTACCGGAGAAGCCTGATCGATTCAAATGGGCCGACTCTTGGCTGTCAAACAAATCATGACAGCCAACACGTTTGAACCAAAATTATGCCCTCACCCTGCGCGTAATCGATGCCGAAAAAGGTTTAATTCTGAGAGAAGAGTTTTTAGATTGCGCTTATAATCTCGAGACCCTGACCCGCGATCGCCTGCCCAATTTGGTGGCTTTGCTGATGGGGGCAAAGCCCACCCCACAGCCCGAAACCAGCCACAAACCCATACGTGTTCTGCGCCCCTGGCTTCTGCTTGGAGAAGGGGGGAATATCAACGTGGGCAAACTGGGCGTTCAGTTCAACTTCAATGAATATTTCGCTTTGCATGGGGGACCGGGTTATGGTTTTGCCAATAATCTTCAGATTAAATATCCTGGCGATTTGGGATACGACTTCGCTCAACCCATGGGTTTTGGCGGGGTTAAAGTCTATTTCAACCCCCATGATCTGGCAGGTTTTCTCGATCTGGATTACGTCAGCACGAATTTTATCAATGGCATGCTCGGGCTTGAATATCGCCACCCTCAAGGCCTGACCTTTTCAGCCTCTGGGGGATTGGGCTATGATATCCGCGTAAACAGTCCCCGGTTGATATTTGGCGGCGGCGTTGGGTTTTCCTTTTAAGATAAGTTGACACGCTGGGCTTCTTCCTGGGTTAAACTGCGTTTACCAAGGAGAACCCCCTGCCATGTCCATCATTGCCCCTCCCATTCGTCAACTTTTCGCCTATCTGCGCCCCGATGCACTGCGCTTTCGCTGGGCCAGTCTCTGCAGTATCCTCAATAAAATCCTAGATCTGATGCCGCCTTTGCTGGTAGGTTGGATCACCGACTCTGTCAGCGGCAAGCCTCCTGGCTGGATCCAAGCTGTCATGGGTCAGGCCAGCCCCTGGAACATGGCTGTTTTTCTTTCGATTCTGGCCGTCTTGATTTTCGCAGGCGAAAGCCTGTTTGAATGGCTCTTTCAACGAGAATTTATGAGCCTGGCCCAAGACGTGCAACACCGTCTGCGGGTTGAAACCTATGCGCGGATTCAATCCCGTGAAATCCGTTTTTTTGAGAACCAGCGCATGGGTGAAACCTTGGCCATACTCAACGACGATGTCAATCAACTCGAACGCTTTCTCAATACCGGCTTCAATGAAATTTTGCAGCTGATTGTGCTCTTTGTTTTTTCAATGGTGGTCATGCTGACTGTTTCCTGGGAGCTTTCGCTGATTGGGTTGATACCCATTCCCTTGATTCTTTTGGGCAGTGCCCTCTACCAGAAAAAAATTGCCCCCCGCTACGATCAGGTGCGTCAGGCTGTAGGAGCTCTGGCCAGCCGGCTTGAAAACAATCTGGGGGGAATTCTTGTAATTCAGAGCTTTACCGCTGAAGCCTTCGAATTGGAAAGGGTTCAAAGCAGCTCTGAAGATTATCGCAAAGCCAATCTCGATGCGATTCGCCTTTCCGCAGCGTATATTCCGATCATTCGCATGGCAATTGCCTTGGGGTTTGGAGGCGTGCTCCTGATCGGGGCCTGGTGGGTTCTACAGGGAACAGGCCGTGTCAGCGTGGGCGAACTTGTGCTTTTTTCAATGTTGGTTCAACGTTTGCTCTGGCCCATTACCCGCCTGGGCCAAACCTTCGACCTCTACGAACGGGCCCGTGCCAGTGCCAAGCGCATTTTTGAACTGCTGAATACTCCCGCTGAAATTCAAAGTCCCCCTCAAGCCAAGCCCCTGCTGCGGGCCGAAGGTTCCGTTCATTTTGAACAGGTCCATTTTGCCTATGACCCGGCCCTGCCTGTTCTGAAAGGCCTGGAATTTGAAATTCCGGCCGGAGAAATGGTTGGCTTTGCGGGTACGACAGGAGCAGGCAAATCAACCTTGATCAAACTGCTTCTGCGACTCTATGACCCCAGCCAGGGAGCCGTCAAACTCGATGGCATTGATCTGCGTGACCTGGATTTGCGCGATCTGCGACGCCAGATTGCCCTGGTCAGCCAGGATGTCTATCTTTTTCATGGCAGCCTGCGTGAAAATATTGCCTATGGCCTCAGCGAGGTTTCAGATGCTGCAATTGAAGAAGCTGCGCGCAAAGCCGAACTGCATGAATTTATTGTCAGCCTGCCCCAGGGCTACGCAACCCTGGTCGGAGAACGGGGAATCAAGCTTTCAGGGGGTCAGCGTCAACGCTTGAGCATTGCCCGCGCCCTGCTCAAAAATGCCCCTGTACTGGTATTGGATGAGGCAACGTCTTCAGTCGATACCGAAACCGAACGCGCCATTCAACGCAACCTGCATACCCTGGTACAAGGACGCACCGCCCTGGTGATCGCCCACCGGCTGTCGACCATTCGCCACGCCCACCGCATTCTTGTTCTGCGGGAAGGCCAAATCGCCGAGCAGGGCACCCACGAAGCCTTACTTGAACAGGCCGGAATCTATGCCGATCTCTGGCACTTACAATTGGGTGACGCCTATGTCAGTTGAGATTGTCTATGCCCGCCCCGAGCTGTTGGAATCCTTTTGGCAAACCCTGGATACGGTGGCGCGGGAGCGCATGTATATCGAAATGACCGAAGCAGCACCGCTGGAGCAGATTACCCGGTTTCAAACCCAGATGATCGCAGCCCAGATGCCTGTTTATTATGCCTTGAAAGATGAAAAAGTGATCGGTTGGGTGGATATCTGCCCCCCGGGCAACCCCCGCTTGGCCCACCGTGGTTTTTTGGGCATGGGGCTTTTGCCCCAAGCCCGTGGGCTGGGCCTGGGCCAAAAATTGCTTGAAACCGCCCTTGAACACGCCCGCAAAAAAACGGCGCTTGAGAAAATCGAACTCTTGGTCTTTACCAGCAATATTGCAGCAATAGGCTTGTACCGCAAACTGGGGTTCAGTGAGATCGGCATTATACGCCACTTTCGAAAATTAGACGGGGTTTATTTTGATTGCCTGGAAATGGAGCTTTTTATAAAATAAATGAACAATCATTTATTAATGAATTGTTATTCAATAACTTTTCAAAACCAAAACTATTTTAAATGATCGTTCAAATTTAGTCTGTGGCAGAGCACACTTTTGCCTCAAACCAGGGCTGAAAAACCAGCAAAAAAGCAAGGGGTTTCAAACGATAAGCTGAAAGCGCCTCGCAGGCGAATATCGGCATCAGTGGCGCCTGCCTGTTTGAGAACCTCCACCAAACGGTTGACTTCTTTGGCCTGGGTCAGGGCAGCACGCCCAAAACAGAGCAGCCCTTCACCACAAGATGAAGGTCGACAGCATGCGCAGCCACCTCCTTGCTCGGCTTCCAGTTCAAGATAGGGTTCAGACTCAGGCAAAAGCTCCTCCAGCACAGTGATACACTTAATCATCGCAGCTATACGCTTGTTTTAGAGCTCGGCAAAGCTTAAACTGCGCTCAGAAAAAACTGAAAAGGAAAAAAACATGCCCTTGCCCCCCTTACGAGACTTGTTGGATGTGGCCATGGAAGCAGCCTGGACAGCTGGACGGCAAACCTTGGGCTGGTTCAATACCCGGCTGGAGATTGAGTGGAAAGCCGATCTCTCCCCTGTGACCCAGGCCGATCGCGAAGCGGAACGCAGCCTGCGCCGGATCATTCACGCCGCATTCCCTGATCACGGAATTCTGGGCGAAGAATATGGTGAACAACCCGGCACAGAGCCTGTGCGCTGGATTTTGGATCCGATTGACGGCACCCGCTCCTTCGCCCGCGGCATTCCCCTCTATGGCGTACAGGTTGGGGTAGAAGTTCAAGGAGAACCTGTGGTCGGCGTGATTTATCTGCCCGTTCTGGATCAAATGCTGGCAGCCCATCAAGGCGGTGGCTGTACTTTGAATGGACGCCCCTGCCATGTCTCTGACGTGTCTGAACCCAGCCAGGCCCTGCTGATCGCCCATGACCTGCATTTGATCGAGGCGCGCTGGGAGGGCCTTCCCCACCTGGCCTCAGAAGTGCAAAATTTTCGCAATTGGGGGGATTGTTATTCTTTTTTTCAAGTGATCACAGGCAAAGCTGAAATGGTAATCGAACCGCGCATGAGCGTCTGGGACAATGCCCCCCTGCTGACTCTGCTCGAAGAAGCCGGAGGCTGTTTTAGCAATTGGCAGGGAAAGCGCACCATTCATGGCGGAGAAGCCTTGGCCAGCAATGGCAGGTTTCACCCCTATTTGCTCGAAAAACTCAGGAACAGCCGGCCTCTGCCTCAGGCTTGAGTGGCGACGTATTCAGCGGCGTAGCGCTTCATATCACGAATCATGGCGACCAGGCCATTGGAACGGGTGCTGGACAGGTGTTGATCCAGACCAATCCGTTGAAAGACATTCAATTCGGCCTGTAGAATTTCAGCGGGCGTATGACCAGAAAGCATACGCACAAGCAGACTGACCAATCCTTTAACAATCATGGCCTCGCTGTCGGCCTGAAACTGAATCACACCCGTTTGGGGATCAAACTCAGCATTGAGCCAGACATTGGATTGACAGCCGAGAATACGCTTTGCTTCAATTTTATGCTCTGGGGCCAAGGGGGGAAGTTCCATTCCCAATTCGATCAAATATTCGTATTTTTCAGACCAATCTGAAAAATCAGAGAAATCCGCAACAATCAGATCCTGGATTTCTGTAATGCTCTGGCTCATATACCGCCCCATGTATTTAGACTTGCTCTATTTTAGCCCCAGATTGGGGCCAGGGGGAAGCAGATCAGCCCATCAGCCCCTTGATCCAGTTCAGGACAAAAACCCCATTGGTCTTAGACACCTTGGGGTCGGCCTTCATTTGCGAAAGGCGTTCCACAAAGACCTGTTTTTCTTCAGGCTTCATATCCCCACGGCCCTGCCATTCAAAGAAGGTGTCCTGGGCCATCTGGGTCACGGTTTCAGGCGTTACTTCTGTCACTGCGTCTATTTCTTCATTTGAGAAATTGCCCTGGATATGGCTCATGGCCGATTCAATATCCTGATCGAGCAGAGGTTTGTCTTTGTCTTTTTCAAGCATTTCAATCTGACGCACCAAGGCCGCCAATTGAATCTTATGAATAATGCCTTTATCTGCCAGCATTTTATCGAAAGGCACCACGGTTCCCGCTTTAACATCGGCCTGCAGGAAAGCAAACCCCACAGGTTTGTCTTCGTGGTTGAGGTTATACGATTTCACCAATTGTTTCTTTTCAATATCTATCTGGGAAATAATCGGCGTAAAAAGCGCGCCCTCGTCGGTATAGGTCATCACCATCAGGCTCTTGCGATCTGGGCTGATGGCAATCAGATCACAGGGGTCATCCACTTCGCTGAAGCGTTTGCCGGGCAGCAGAATCGTGCCCTGGTGGCTGTAATCTTTAATCGAGAAAATCAAGACAGCCGGTTCCTTGCTGGCATCTGCCAGAACAGCAAAAATCAGGCCCAGTTTATCATCCAGGGTTAAATTCCCCAAAATGCCATGCTCGGTATAAATCCGCTCTTTCTGGCGGTTGCTGGGGTTGATCACCAGAATATCCGGGGTATGGTGGTCGGTGATATAAATGGTTTTGGTCTGTTGTGAATAGGCCACATTGATCGCTTTTTTACTGCCGGGATCGCGCACCTGCAATTGGGCACTGGTCTGGCTGAGCGTAAAATCCGACATAAACAACGTGCCTGCGGCACGATCGATCAGAAAAATCCCCGTGTTCTGGTGCGGAGGAATAAAGAAATCATAGGGCCCACGCTTCACATCATTGACAGGCACCATCGTATTGAGCAGCATATTCATCTGGTAAGCCTGGTTTTTCAGCCAGACATAGCCCCCCTTAAAACTGGGGGTGATTTCTGAATGGCCACGATCCTGTACTCCAGTAAAAACACCCTTTTCATTGAAGAGTGCGACTTTATTCGAGGCATAGGGTGCCCATTCTCCCTGAAAAGCTGGGGCGGGCATATCAAAAGAAGCCCATTCATCCATAGCCTCATTGCCAGCGGGTGCGCTGCGATCCCGCAGCAGGAGACGGCCACTGTTGTGCTCAAGCAGGTAATTGCACTGCAGGGCTTCAATTTTCATCAGAATATAGGTCTGAACCGCGATGGCCAGTTGTGAGGCAGAGGCTAAATTCTGCTGAACGGCCAGAGAGCAGAGTTTCTGAACGGATTCGCTTGTTGTAATTGGCATATCTTAATCAAACCAGAGTTCCCAATTTGGCATTCCATCAGTTATACCACGCCCTGTGCGGTTTTCACGAATCTGCGAGACGAAGCGCTGTTTAACTGGTAAATACATTGTACCCCGAATTGACAAAAACCATGTGCGCGAGGGCACATGCACGATCTTTCCTGAAAACTTATTGCAAATAGCTTGCATTTGAATTTTGAGCTGGCTATACTAAAGATATCACCTGCGAATCATAGAAAGATTCACTGCCATGATCCTCTCCGATCGCCCCTTAAAATATCTCGACCAACTGGGTGCCACGCTTTCACTGGCCTGTGCCGTGCATTGCGCCCTGCAACCACTTTTGCTGATAGCACTGCCCTTGATGGGCCTGGGCTTTCTGATGGATGAAACCCTTGAAACCGTTTTTCTGGCAGTGACCTTGAGCATGGCCGGTTGGGCCTTTTTCTCTGGCTTTAACCATCACCGCAAAGGCTCTGTGTTTGTCTTTTGGGGCTTGGCTGCCCTTTTAATCGGTGCCAGCCGTGTGCAGTTTCTTGAAAGCTATGAAATGCTTCTGGCTGTCAGCGGCGCTCTGGCCTTGATGTCTGGGCATCTGCTCAATCAGCATCTTCACCGCCAATACCATCTGCAGATCGCACCGATTCGCGCCACCATCGCAAAGCAGCTCGGCACGGGGCTTTTAAAAACCGAGAAGATCAGCCACTCCTGCCAGCACTGAAGTGCGCAGCCTGCCTTCGCAGACCTGCAACGTGCCTTCCTCTGTTTTATCTCACACAACGTAAAACTTCAGCATTCTGGGCACCCTTGGTGTGCGGGCCAAAGCGTTCTGCCCGTATGACATAGAATATCCCTCAAGGGGAACCCCATCAGGCCCGGCCAGCAAAGCTGGCTAAATTGTTATTTTTAATAGAAATTATCTATCAAAAATTAAAAAATAAACGATTTTACAAATCATAAGATTTCCTGCATACTCACATTAAGCAAACAAACAGGAGATCAAAACCATGAAAAACAGTGAAGGCCAAAAAGTTCCCCAGGTGGTATTCAAAACCCGTACCCCCGAAGGGCAGTGGCAAGACGTTTCAAGCGATGAGATTTTCACGGGCAAAACCGTGGTGCTCTTCGCTCTGCCCGGAGCCTTTACCCCCACCTGCTCAAGCACCCATGTCCCCGGCTATAATGCCCTGGCTCCCGTCTTTCGTGAGAATGGCGTCGATGAAATTGTCTGTCTTTCTGTGAATGACGCCTTTGTCATGGATGCCTGGAAAAAAGATCAGGGGGCCGATCAGATCCGCTTTCTGCCCGATGGCAATGGTGAATTCAGCGAAGCCATGGAGCTGCTGGTCGATAAAAGTGAGATTGGCTTTGGCAAACGCTCCTGGCGCTACTCCATGCTGGTACGCAATGGCAAGATTGAAAAAATGTTCATTGAACCCGAAAAGCCAGGAGACCCCTTTGAGGTCTCTGACGCCGATACCATGCTGGCGTATCTGAATCCTGAAGCCAAAGCACCTGAATATATCAGCCTGATCACCCGTGCGGGCTGTCCGCACTGTACCCGTGCCAAAACCCTGCTCAAAAACCGGGGCCTGGCCTTTGAAGAGATCGAACTGAACGAACAGATCACCACCCGCTCGATTGAAGCCATTACGGGCCGGGCCACCACACCGCAGGTCTTTATCGGCGGTCGGCATATCGGCGGTGCCGATGAATTGGCTGCCTTCCTGGGCGAATAGGATAAAAAGAGAGGATTGAAACCATGCAAGTACGTCATGTTGATGTCGCTGTAATTGGCGGAGGAACCGCCGGACTCGCCGCCTGGCGGGAAGCCACCCAAGCAGGAGCAGAGGCCCTGCTGATCGAGGGGGGCCCCTATGGCACAACCTGCGCACGGGTAGGCTGCATGCCCAGCAAACTGTTGATTGCTGCAGCAGAAGCCGCCCGAGCGGTACGCAAGGCACCGGCTTTTGGCATTCAATCCTCTTTGCCCCAGATTGACGGGAAAGCCGTCATGGCAAGGGTTCGCAGTGAACGCGACCGCTTTGTGGGCTTTGTGCTCGAGGGCGTGGAGGCCATTCCCGCCGAACTGCGGATACAAGGCTACGCCCGCTTTCTCAGCCCTACTCGCCTGCAGGTCGGTGACGATCTACAAATTGAAGCCCAAGCCATTGTGATCGCCACCGGTTCGAGTCCCTGGGTGCCCCCTCTGCTGCAAAATCTGGGCAATCGCCTGATCGACAACGAAGCACTTTTCAATTGGGAAGATTTGCCTGAATCTGTAGCGGTTTTTGGCGCTGGAGTGGTGGGGTTGGAGCTGGGACAGGCCCTTCACCAGCTGGGGGTACGGGTACATCTCTTCGGCGTGCGGGGAGCTGTGGGTGCGCTGACCGATCCTGAGATCAAAGCAGAAGCCCAGGCCCTGTTTGCGGCTGAGTTTCCCTTTCAGACCGATGCTCGGGTAGAACGTGTTGAGCGCAGCGAAACAGGGGTTCGCATCAGCTACCTGAACACCCAGGACGAAACCATCAGCGAAAGCTTTGACTATGTCCTGGCAGCCACCGGCCGCTGGCCCAATCTCAGCCGTTTGGGGATTGAGGTTCTGGGCTTGCCACTGAACCGTTTGGGCTTGCCAGAATTTGACCCCCACACCCTTCAAATCGGGCGTTTGCCGATCTTTCTGGCGGGAGATGTCAACAATGACCGCCCCCTGCTGCACGAGGCTGTGGATGAAGGCCGGATCGCGGGTGCAAATGCTGCGCATTGGCCCCAGCTACAGGCGGGCCAGCGCCGTTCACCGCTTTCGGTAATCTTTACCCACCCCCAGATCGCCATGATCGGTCAAAACTACAGCCAGCTCGATCTGGCCTGTAGCGCGATTGGCGAGGTCTCTTTCAAGCGTCAGGGGCGCAGCCGGGTCATGCTCGAAAATGAAGGGCGTTTGCGCATCTACGCCGATCACCGCAGCCGCCGTCTGCTCGGTGCAGAAATGATCGGCCCCCGTGCCGAGCACCTGGCCCATTTGCTGGCCTGGGCGCACCAGCAGCAGCTGACCATTGATCAGTTGTTGGAAATGCCCTTTTACCACCCCGTGATCGAAGAGGGGGTGCGCACTGCGCTGCAGGAAACTCAGAAGGCCCTCAATCTGGGACCCGCCCGTGGCAAATGCGATTGTGGACTGCCTGAACCCGAGTTGATGCTGGGATAATTTTCTCGACACAAGCAGGGGTTGAAAAGCCCCTGCTTGTGTGTTTTGATATATGATATTTTCATTCATCGATATCAGCAAGCCAGAGTAAACTCAACAAATGCACTTACCATCTTCATTTAAAGCCGTTCTTTTATTTACCCTGATAGGACTTTTTAGATTTATTGTTCCTTTACCCAGCCAAGCTACTCAACCCGAATTAAGTTTTCAGAAATGGGCTTATCCTGAAGCCATGGAAGTAAGCCCAGATGGACGGTTTCTTCTCAGTATCGGCAATGGCTCTCTTCAAGTTTGGGATGCCCGTACAAGCAAACAGTTGTATCAATTAAATGATGTAGTTGCCTATTGTAACCCGCCACTTTGGATCGCTCCAGATTCAAGTAGCTTTGCATCTAATTGCAGTAACGATATCTTGAGCTCAGCACAGAATCTGAGAGTCTGGAAAATGAGCAGTGGACAGAAAATAGAATCCACAGCAGATCTTCAGATCGCTCTGAATACCCCCTTTGACATCAGCCCGGACGGCCAATATCTAGCAATACTCCAAAAAGTTAAAGAGAAAAATAACTTTCGTATCGCAATCATTGATCGAAAAAACAATGAAATTAAACAGGTAATAGATAATCTCGCTGTATTACCTGAAATCATCCGTTTTATAAATCAGGGCCGTTTTCTTGTCTTCAGCATGGGAATTCCCGAAAAAGAGAAAGTTCCCTTTGGCAACTCAGGTAAGGTTGAAAAAGATCCCTATTTGATGATTTGGGATCTTCAAAATAAAAAACCGGCCAAAACCTTGCAAAACAAAGGCTGGACAAGTCAGGCCAGTACGCCTGCAATTACTCAACTAAACCCTTTAATTGATCAAGCGGGAAAAATAATGGTCATCTTTCCTGGAAATACCTTTTCTGGAATTGAAAATCAAAACACCCCTGAAATATGGAGTTTAGAATCTGGAGAGCTTCTCCATACCCTGCCAACCAGAACAAGCACACAGAAAATGCAAACCCTCAGCAAAGACGGAAACCTACTAGCCTATGAAGATAAAAACCAACTCCTCCTTTACCATCTTCCTTCTCAGCGTTATCTCTTCAAAAAAAGCCTTTCTGAAAAACCAAAACCACTGAGTTTTTCTTACGACAATCGCTATCTATACCTGGCAAATCTTAAACAAGGAATTCAAATTCTAGATATAAACGAACAGAAAATAACGCAAAATCTTCAGGGGCATTTTTCTCTCAATCAACGCTCTGAATACAGTCCAGAAGCAGGTATTCTTATCCAAATGGGTTTAGATTGGATCCAAGATATTGACAAACCTTATATACAAATCTGGAATATGCGTCAGGGAACACGCAGTTTTGTTGTTACAAACAAAACAAATCCCAATCCTCCAGATGATTTCAAACTCAGCAAAGATGGTAAAACCTTAGCGGTTCTGAATCGACACAAAATAGCTACTTCTGAAAATGGCTATGAACTCAATCTGTATACCCTTCAAAATGGAATTCCTCAAAAATTACGCACCCTTACGTTTCCTTACCTTGCACAAAGTCGCTTCATTAAAGAACAAGGCTTATCAAAAAAACTTTGGGAATTCAGTTCAAACGGCAAATTCATTTATTTTGCCGAAAATTTATATCCTCCTTCACCCAATCAAAAGGTCATCATCAAACGTTTAGATCTGCAATCGGAAAAAATTGAAACGCTGATACCCCTTTCAGCTTTGGAAAGTTTTCATATTTCGCCCCAAGAAGATCTTCTGATTGCAGAAGAACAACGCAAAACCCAATTTTGGTCACTTCAAAACAAAACACTTTTACATGAAAATCAATTCAATGGCCCAACAAATTCTTACCGTTTTATTTCCCACCAAGCCTTCAGTCCTGATGGAAAATTCTATATCCTCAATTCAATTTCCCATCCGACTGAAATTTGGTCCCTGAAAGATTTAAAAAAAATACAAACCTTAACCCCTGCAATGTTTTTCACGAGCAAAGAACAAGCACAATTGCCTTTAAATCATATATACAAAAGCCTATTTTCACCCGATGGGAAATATTTAGTGACTTTTTATCCCGCCAAACCCGATATGATTACAAATGGCACAACACAACTAGGCATAGCCATTTGGCGAACCTCCGACTGGCATTTAATTGCAAATAAAGAGGTTCCCAGTTTCTGGGGGCTTCCCCCTGGAATCAGCTTTAATAACGAGAATCAAATCTGGGCCTATACCCCTAGCGAAATTCTGGAATGGAATAGTAAAACCGATGCCATCACCCGCTTTTACTTGACTGGATCGGCTCAGGGCTGGGTTCTGGCCACAGATCAGGGATACTACCGAGCCTCTCAAAATGGGGTGGATATGTTTGCCTTTCATGTTGGCGAACACGCTTTTCCCTTTGAACAGTTTGATCTAAATTTCAACCGACCTGATAAAATTCTGGAAGCCTTAAATGCCCCAAAAGACGAGATTCAACTCCACCATCAGGTTTGGCAAAAACGACTGCGGCGCTTGAATATCCGTGAAGAATGGCTGAAACCCAGTTTTCACCTGCCCGAACTTACTTTACTCACCGAGCAGATTCCACCAGCAACTTCAGAACCCCGTCTGAAACTCAAGGTGCTGGCCAAAGACTCAGATTTTACTCTGGACAGGCTGATGGTCTACGATAACGATGTGCCGATTCACGGACGCAAAGGCCTCTCTTTAAACGCCGAAAACCTGCACAGTCTGGAACAAGAAATTGAAATTCCCCTGGTGCCTGGTACCAATAAAATTCAGGTCTCTGTGCTGAATCGAGCAGGAACAGAATCACTGCGTGAAACAGTCAGTATTCATTTCACGGGCCAAACAGCCTCACCGGTTTTACACCTGATCACCGTTGGTGTTTCCGATTACCGCCAGAAAAACTTTAATCTGCGTTATGCAGCCAAAGATGCCCAGGATATTCACAACTATTTCAAAACCAAAACCACTTTAAAATATGAACTCCGACCGACCCAGTTGCTGAACCGCCAAGTCAGCCGGGAAGCGGTTCTCAAACTGCGAAAGCAACTGGAACAGAGCCGGCCTCAGGATCGTGTAATTCTCTTCTTTGCGGGTCATGGCCTGCTTGATCAGGAAAAAAACTATTATTTCGCCCCCCATGAAATTGACTTCGATCACCCTGAAAAACAGGGGCTGCGCTTTGAAGAAATCGAAGATCTGCTCGATGGCATTCCCGCCCGCGAAAAGCTGCTCCTGATTGACACTTGCAATGCCGGTGAATTGGATAAGGAACTCCAGGCTGAACAGATCAGTTTCACTCAACCCCAGGGACAGGTAAAAGCCCGGGCAATTCGCGGTTTCAAGATCACACAACACCTGGGCATGAATAAACTCAATCAACTGCTTGAAGAGAGTTTTCTGGATCTGCGCAGGGATACCGGCGCAACGATCATTACCTCCAGCCAGGGGCTTGAATACGCCCTGGAATCTGCCCAATGGAAAAACGGTGTCTTTACCTTTGCCTTACTCGATGGCCTGAAAAGCAGAAAAGCCGATCTCAACGCCGATGGCGAGGTCAGAGTATCTGAACTCAAGAGCTATATTATCCAAAAGGTTCAGGAGCTGACCCGTTCTGCACAAACCCCCAATTTCAGGCGTGTCAATCTCAACAATGACTTTACGTTTTAACGTTAATTGTGCAGAAAACGAAAGACCCTGACAGCGTTTTGATTGCCTTGCACCCATTCTTCAAGGGCTTGAACAGAAACAGCAGGCGTCACTTGGTAATTCTGAGCTTGTCCAGTACTGATCTGACTGATACCCCGGACTTTTACCATCGCTTCCAGCACTTCAGCAGGCTGAGAAAAATAGCTCTGTTGTAAAAGAATTTGAATATCCGGTTGTGGTGCATGCGCAGCAATCAGATAAAGCTTTTCTTCTCCCCGGTTTTGATCCAATTGATAAAATTTTCCTGGAGCAGGTAAAACATAGGATTTTCCAGCTTTCAGTGCATTATTCAAAAGCCCATCCGGGTGAGGAATTAAAGCAAATACCTGCCCTTGACTGTCAACGCTGGCACCATAGAGATAGCAGTCCTGCTCAGGGCGAAAATGAATCTGAAACTCAGCACCTGAGGACAAACTCTCTCCCTCTTTCAAAATCTTCTGTTGGTATTGCTTGGAACTGTCTGTTTTAATCTGAATCCCGCGCACACCCGCCTGAACAGGCTCCCAGGCAACAAGATTAAAACTGAATTTAAGAGGGGCCAAGGGAGAACTGCCACTTTGTAAACTGTGGTTCAAACTCTGTAAAAGAGCCTGGGCAGCAACCGTTTGAACTTCGGCTTTAATCTTGACCCGAATCAGAAAAGATTTTTGCTCTTCATCAAATTTCGTCTGGGTTTCAAGCACCTCCAAAACCTTGACCAGACCTTGGGCCATGGTTTTAACCTGATCGCGCTGCAAAACATAATTTTCAGTTTCTGTTTGTGAAAAAACCAAGGTGCCAGACTGCTCCAAGGCATTGCGACGGGCTTCAGCAAGTGCTTGGTTTTTGATCTCCTCAAGCGTCGAACCTGTTCCCCCTGAAGCCTCTCCCAAGGCAAAGACAATCTGTTTCTGGGCCTCTGCTTGAGCCGCAGAAGAAGTCTCGGCCTTCAGTTCAAAAGACTGTAAAAGTGAAAAACAAAACAATAAACCTGCCAGCAAAACTCTCATCACTTACCCCACTTTTAAATACCAGCTTATGGGTTCCAGTATCTCAAAGACCCCATCTGAGAATCAAGAGAGCGAGTCGTTTTAATCAAGTATTTGGCCCGTAATATTGCCGGGGCCAAAGCCCAAAACCACCAAATCATCGCGGTGAACCACTTCAGCCCCATGGCTATAACCCAATACAGCCTCAATCTTGTCTGAGCGGCAGCCCTGAATCAGGCTTAAATCAGCCGCATCATAGCGGCTCAGCCCACGGGCAATCTCACGCCCATCCGAGGCAAAGATCCGCACGGTCTGCCCCCGCGAAAAACTGCCAGAAACAGCAGTAACCCCTGCAGCCAAAAGGCTTTTGCCGGATGCTAGCAGGGCTTTGGCTGCCCCCGCATCCACACTGAGATGACTGGCTGTCGCGGTTTCAGATAAAATCCAACGTTTACGTGCTTCCAGGCGTTCAGCATGGGGTTGAAAGAGGGTGCCCACGGCCTCGCCCTGAACAGCCCGCAAGAGAATATCCGGGGCATCCCCCAGCACAATCCTGACCGCCACGCCACTGCGCGTGGCAATCTCTGCGGCCTGAATCTTGGTCTGCATGCCTCCTGTGCCGCGATGACTGCCCACGCCACCTGCCAAAGCCCAAATCTGATCGGTAATCTGGGCCACTTCAGGAATCAGCTCTGCCTCAGCATGGGTGCGCGGGTCTGCCGTGAACAGCCCCTCGCAATCGGTGCAAATCAGCAGCAGATCGGCTTCTACCAGCGAAGCCACCTGGGCAGCCAGATTGTCGTTATCGCCCACTTTGATCTCTTCTATGGCGACCACATCATTTTCATTCACAATCGGCAGCACGCCCTTTTCCAAACAACCCCAAAAGGTCGTGCGGGCATTGAGATAGCGGCGACGGTCACGAAAATCATCACGGGTTAAGAGGGTTTGTGCCACTTTGATGCCATAGATTTCTGCCATCTGGGCATAGAGATGCATCAACTGGCTCTGGCCCACCGCCGCCAGCAATTGTTTTTCAGCCAGGGTACGTTTGCGGGCCGGAAACCCCAATTGCTCCCAACCGGCCAGAACAGCCCCAGAGCTCACCAAAACCACCGCATGTCCCGCCTCGCGCAAGGCGGCGATCTGACGTAGCAGATCCACCATCCGGGGTCGGCAGAGCCGATCCTGTCCGCCGGTTAAAACGCTGGTGCCCAATTTAACAACGATGCGCAGGGGTTTCATACAACCAGGGCCTCGGGTTCTGCCACCAAGCCCTCATAGAGAAAATCCAGGGCCGTGGGCAGGCGGCGGTGCCAGCTCTGCTCATTGTGCAGCCCCTCTGGGTCGGGGTTCCAGAGCAGGTTTTCACCGGGGCGAAAATGCATGACCTCAAGCAGATCAGCCAAAAGCTTGGATTGTTCAAAGCCCAGATTACCATGGCATTCACAGCCTTCTTTGCCCCCATGGTCGATATACACCCGAACCGCTTCATGGGGCTGGGTCAGCATCAGGGCATTGTAGATCGCGAACTGGTTGACCCAGAGCGCAGGCGACATGACCAAACCCCGCCCCAAATGCTGAGGGTAATGAAAGAGTGCATAGAGTGCCAGCAGCCCCCCCAAAGAAGAGCCGCCAATCAGGGTGTCCTGCGGTTTTTTAGAAAGATGCAGCTTGCGGTGCAGGCGCGGCAAAAGCCAGTTCAAGATCCAATCGAGCTTGCGTTCAGCCTTGCCCCGTTTGCCAGGATAGGGGTCCCAGGGGCTCATTTCAGCATCGCGATCGGGGCCATGGTGAATACCCACCACCACCGGCACGGTTTTGCCTTCGCGAGAACGCTGGTCGAGTACCCGGTGCAAATGCCAGCCTCCGGCCATGGTGCCCTCATCCTCATACAGGTTCTGACCATCAAAGAAAAAGGCCAAAGGATAGGTTTTATCTGCCAGAAAATAATCGGGGGGCAGGTAAAGCGAAACCGGGCGTTCGCCATCCAAACCTGGAATTTGAAAGGTCTGGGAGCGGTAGATCAAGCTGGACCAATGCTTAACCCGTTCAAAACGCAAACTCAACTGAGACATGGCACTTCTCTCCACAAAAATCTTTGCCGCTCTTTCTATATACAACATCCCCCGGCTGGTGGGAATCCTTTGCCACGGAGCAGTGAATTTTTTAAGATCCGTTTTCAGCCCCCCTCTGATCGGGTATACTTAGCTGACGGCAGTCTTTGCCCTGCATTGCATCCTATCAATTGAATTCAACAGGGGGGGGGTAAACCGTCTTGGCCAATCGGCGGCTCAAAACCATACTCACGCTTGGCATCTTTTTTCTGGTCTGCTTTTTCCTCTGGAAAGCCAAACCGGATCAGGAATACCTGCGCGTTCAACAGTTTAAGCTGCTGCTGGACAAAGAATTTGCGCATTTGCTGAAAAACACGCCGCAACGAACGCTAACCCTTGAACCCGGCACGGTTTTGCCTGAAACAGAAATGATGGATCAGGCCCGAAAAATGCTCAAGAAACACAATGCCGCCCTCAAACAAGTCAATGGTGCCCCTTTGAGAATCAAGCTCAAGCTGATCGAACAAGGGGGGCAAATGGCCCTTGAAACCACCCCCCAAAAAGGAGCCGCACATCTTGAAACCCGCACAGCCACCACCTGGTTGAGTGTTTTGCCGCCCCTGGTGGCGGTTGTGCTTGCACTTTTACTCCACCGCCTGGTTTTGGCCCTGTTTATCGGGCTCTTGTTGGGCAGCTTTATTTTTCAAGGGTTTCACCCCCTGCCCAGCTTGCTCGAAACCTTTGGCAACTATCTCTGGCATGCCGTCAGCGACTCCTTTCACGTCAAGGTCGTGCTCTTCGCGGCGGTGCTGGTGGGCATGGTCGGGGTCATGAATGCCTGTGGCGGCACCCGTGGAATTGTCGATGTCTTCCGCAAATATACGGGCAATCGCCGTTCAGCCCAGATGATCGCCTCGCTCATGGGTATCTGTATCTTTTTTGATGATTACGCCAATTCGTTCATTATTGGTGGCACGATGCGGCCCGTGACTGACAAGCTCAAAATTTCCCGCGAGAAACTGGCGTATATCGTCGATTCTACCGCAGCACCTGTGGCTGGACTGGCGATTATTTCCACCTGGATCGGCTACGAGGTGGGGCTTTTTCAAGAGGTTTTAACTTCATTGGATCTCAAGATCAGTGGCTATTCAGCATTTCTCAGCGCCCTGCCCTTTCGTTTTTACTGTATTTTCACCCTGGTTCTGGTCTTCATCGTGGTCTGGACCCGCCGTGATTTTGGCCCCATGTACCACGCCGAACGCCGGGCCCTGGAACACGGGCTGGTGATTCGCGACGGCGCAACCCCCATGACCTCTGGCGCGATGGGCAATCTCGAGAGCCGCGAAGACATTCCTGCCCGTTGGGTCAATGCCGTGCTGCCCGTGGTGCTGGTGATTGGCATGACCATTGTCGGGCTCTATGTCAGCGGTGGAGGCTGGGCCAAGTTCCAGGCCAACCCTGCCAATCTCTTCAGTTTTCAGGTGCTCAGCGACAGCTTTTCAGGTGCCGACAGCGCCAGCGTGCTGCTGCTGGCCTCGTTGGCAGGTTCTGCCCTGGCCATTCTGCTCGCCCTCAGTCAACGCCTGCTCAGTTTCAAAGAGACCTTTCTGGCATGGGGCAAGGGGGTTTCCTCGGTTTGGCTGGCCTGTCTGATTCTGGTCGTGGCCTGGGGCTTGAATGGGGTCTCTCAGGATCTGGGCACAGCATCATTTCTGGTTTCGATCTTTAAAGATTCGGTACACCCGATCTGGATTCCCATGCTGATCTTTTTATTGGCCGCCGCGATTGCCTTTTCCACCGGCAGCTCCTGGAGCACCATGGCCATCTTGATTCCCATGGCCGTGCCCCTGGCCTATGAACTGGGCGGGGTGCCCCTGATGCTGATTGCCATGGGGGCCGTTCTGGATGGCTCAATTTTTGGCGATCACTGCTCCCCCCTGGCCGATACCACCATCCTGTCTTCGATGGCCTGCTCCAGTGGTCACCTCGATCACGTACGCACCCAATTGCCCTATGCATTGCTTGGCATGGGCATGGCCACTGCAATGGGCTATCTGCCAGCGGCCCTGGGCCTGATGCCGATCTTCTCAATTGGGGTGGGAACAGGGCTGATGATCCTGATTGTGCGTTTGATTGGCCGCAATCCTGAAGAAGGACTGTTTAGCCCGCCACCGGTCACCGCCCAACCCAATTTGCCCGGCCATGAACCCGTCGTCACCCGACGCTACAGTCTGGAGTAGGCCCATGGAAGATCCACGTTACCACCATACCAGCACCTATCTCACCCGCCTGGCTCTTTACCTGACGGTGATTGCACTTGCTCTGTGGATGCTGAAACCTTTTATCATGCCCTTTATTCTGGCTTCGATTACCGCCAGTATTTTTCTGAAGCTCAAACCCCGTTTGCCGGAAAAGCTAAGAAATAACGCCAATCTTTTTGCCGCGCTGGCAACCTTAACCGCTCTCTTGGTCATGGTTCTGCCGATCTTTTTGCTCTTATTATTGGCGGGGTTTGAAGCCGTGCGCTTTGTGCAGTTTGTACAGGATATGTTCCAAAGTGGCGGTTTCAGTCTGATCGGCAAACGCCTGGCAGGGCTGGAAACCCAAATCAACGCCAAGCTGAAGGTTTTTGGCACCGCCTTTGATTTGCAATCAGTTCAACAAGATGCCCTGGCGCAATTGCAGAATATTGGCTCACTGGTCTATAACAATGCCCTCAATCTGCTTAACAACGCTTTTATGGTGGGTTTGACCACCTTCTACTTCCTGTTTATCTGCTTTTTTCTGATTCGCGATGGAGAAAAGATCATTGAGCTGATCAAACGCCTGCTGCCCTTTGATCGTAAAACCTCACAGGGGCTGGTCGACGCGGTGGAACACGTCGGGCAAACGGTTTTGGTAGGCGGCATGGTCTCCTCCCTGATCTTTGGCACCCTGATGGCCATCGTCTTTGGTTTATTCGGTTTTACCAGCCCCCTGATGTGGGGTATTCTGCTGGGTATTCTGGCCTTGATTCCCCTCGGCACCCTGGCCGTGTATATTCCCAGCGTGCTCTATCTGCTCTTTGTGCAGCCCTGGTGGGTCGCTGTGCTTTTTCTGATCATTGTGGAAGTGATTGAACAAATGCTCTATTACGTGGTCATTCGCCCCAAATTCATTGATGCCCGCACGCGCATGTACCCACTTGCAATCTTTTTGGCAATCGTCAGTGGCATTACCACCTTTGGCCCGATGGGGCTGGTCTATGGCCCTCTGATTATGGCGGCGTTACTGGCCTTAATTGAACAACAGCTGCGCATGGAGGCCCAGACAGATGATTCGTCATCAGACTAGAAAGGCAAAAACGTGAAACGACGCCTGCGTCTCTTTCTCTTGGCAAGTCTTTTGCTGCCAAATCTGCCCGCCTTGGCCCAGCAAACACCGCAAAAGATCTATTCCGTGCAGCGCTTGAAACACAGTGAAGGCCCCTGCGAAAAAAGCTGCGCCCGCTTTCTGCTCGAATTTCCGATCATTGAACGGGCCGCCTCTGCTCAGATCACAGAGAAGCTGAACACCCAGATTCAGAAAGCCGTTGCTCAACAGCTTTCGATGGGCGAAAACCAACCCCAAACGATTGAGCAGGCGGCTCAAAATTTTTTTAGTTGGTACCGTGAAATTCAAGAAGAGGAAGATCTGCCCGATCTGGATTATGAACTGCAACTCCAAGCCCAGGTCGAAACTTTTTCCGAACGCTTTTTATGCCTGCGTCTCAAGAGTTATTTTTATAGTGGGGGTGCACATGGCATGCCCTTTACCAATTTTTTGGTCTTTGATTTAAACACCGGCGAGCCCCTTCAACTTGAAGATCTGCTTCAGCCTTGGAGCCTCGAACCCCTGCGCAGAAAGCTGGAACGCAATTTCCGGGTTCAAAAAGACATTTCCCCTGAAGCCCCCTTAAATCAGGAGGATTTTCTATTTGAGCTTAAAAAACTGCCTTTTTCAGGCGTTTGGGGCCTGGGAGAGCGGGGGCTGATCTTTTACTATAATGTCTACGAAATTGCACCCTATTCCTCAGGCAGCATCGAAGTATTTGTCTCGGTCTACGAGCTTGAGAATATTCTCAAACCGGATCTGCTCAAGCACATACAAGAGGGCTAAACTCCAGGCCTTTTTCAAAGCCAAAACG
Source organism: bacterium (Candidatus Blackallbacteria) CG13_big_fil_rev_8_21_14_2_50_49_14 (assembly GCA_002783405.1). Lineage (NCBI taxonomy): Bacteria > Candidatus Blackallbacteria > bacterium (Candidatus Blackallbacteria) CG13_big_fil_rev_8_21_14_2_50_49_14. The sequence continues at coordinate 153,241 of PFGG01000035.1, forward strand.
CTAAACACGATAAAAGGCACAAAAAACATCCAGGCACAGACAGATTTTTCCAGCTTTCCAGTGTCATGCTTTGAAACAGGGCATCAAGGGTTCAATCCTTAGTAATATCGAAACCAGCCAGTATCACCTAAAACAGACTGATTCCAGCTCTTTAGCTGGCTTTCTGGTAAGTTTTCAAGGTCTGCCTGACCCAGCGCATATAGCTCTCATAGGAGCCAGAAACCCGGCTGATCTGATAATCCTCGCGCAGAATCCGACGAATCCCGGCGACCGGACTGGGGCTTTTCGGCGCAGAGCTGAGCACTCTCTGGGTTCGAACGGGCCGTGTCTGCCTCACAGAAACCCGAACCGCTTGCTGGATTCCAGCCCCTGAAAACGAGCCTCTGAGGTTCGCTACGCGCACAGGAGCCTGAACTTTTGGCTTCAGAGCCTGAGTTAGCAATGAACGAGCAGGCTTTGCGGGAGGCTTTACTGTTCCAGGCACCCCGTTCTTCGCTGAAGGCCGTGGCACGGTCTGTTCGGACAAGGCTCTTGCCACAGGCTTGCGTTGAACCGTCTGCTGACTGATACGTATGCTGGAAAGCCCCATCACCTGCCGGAGGGATGGGGCCAGCGAAGCGCTACACATAAAAATAACCAGCAACTGCAGAATAAAACCACTCTCTTGATCCAAGCGGCGCCCCAAAGGGCGCAAAATGTGGAGCCCAAAACGAAATTTTGACGAATTGATTGCAGGTTCTTTTCGATAGGTGGGCGGCTCTGCTTCTGGGTGAAAGCCAGCAGACAAGTCACTATTTTCATCTGAAGATGACATGACTTTTTACCTCCTTATCTGAGTCAAGCTAATCAGTATTATAGCGAAGAGGCCGATCAATTGTAAAGCTTCATTAACTTTTACAAGACTAAATTTACAATTCTGTCGAAGGGAGGCCCTGAGCCCAGTTTTGAATAATGCACGGCCCCTGGTCGCAATTCCAGCACCTCCCCCAGCAACCAGCTTTGATAGACCTCCCAGAGATTCCAACCCAAACGCAACTCCCAAGGCCTTCCTGTGGCCTGGCTGAGAAACAGACGGTGGGCCAAAGTAAGACTGTCTTCGAGCAAGCCTGCAGGCAAACTTTTGCCTGATTCTCGCAAAAGCTGTTTCAGCACCACCAGATTTTGTTGGTAAAAGAGCTCAAGACTCTGACTCTGAAGCATGCCCATCATCACGTAGTCATGCGCTTCCAACCATACCTGCAAAGGAGAGTTGACGGCCAAAGGCCCCAGACAAAAGGGGGTTTCGCCCTGACTGGCGGCTGTCGCTTTGCGCTCAAAAAAGCACCAGATTTCTTCAAGCATCCAGGCCGCCTCTGGCTGGGGGCGCATATACGCTTCAAACAAGGCACGATAAGAAAAGCCTGCCACTTGCTGCAAGAGCATCAAGGGCAATTGCAGCAGCTTGCGATTAAAATACAAAAGCTCGCTAAACCAGGCATAGGTTTTCATTTTGACCCAGTCAGTGCGGGTATAGCTCGAACAGGCCACCACCATCTGCTGCTCTTCACCCAGACCATCACGGGACTCACTGACCGCGTCATTCGAAAAAACATAGGGAATCGTGACGTACTCTACGCCATAGCGCGCCTGGTAATCCGGGTTGCCCAATTCAGCATTGGGCAAAACATAACAATTAAAATAGCGGATATGGTGGTGCTGGCCCTCGGCAATCACCTGGGCAATGCCCTCGGCAAAGGAATCATAACTTTCACCCGGCAGACCAACGATCATATCCGTATAAGTCTGCACGCCATCACGGCGAAAACGGCTCTGCAATTCACGGTAAGAATCCAAGGAAATATTCTCGCGGCGAATCGCCTTTAAAACCTCAGGGTTCATCGATTGCAAAGACAGGGTGGCCGATTGGTTCAAACCCGTTTCGCAAAGCCGCTTCTGAATCTGGTAGGCCCGCTCGGTGACGTTCTTGGTATTCTGAATCACGAAGGTACGTGGATACCCTGTCTGCTGATGGGCTGCAATCATGGACTCTGTCAAAGCCTGATCGCGCTTGAGAATCCCAAAATTAGCGTCACAGCTGAAAATCACCTTGACGCGGTGGCGGCTGAACCAGGCAATTTCAGCTTCCAGACGTGCATCGTCAAAGCCCACGACCTTGCTGCGCGTGGCAGAACCCCAATCGCAAAAACTACACGAAAAAGGGCAACCCCGATTGGTTTCCCAGAGTGCAATCCAGTCTTCGTTGGGATTCGCTTTGAACAAAGCGTCAAAAGCCCCACTCAGGTAAGGCGAAGCAAGGTTCTGTAACGCCTTCAGCCGGGTTGCCTGCGGGTTTCGAAAAAAAACGCCCTGCTGAAGATAGCTCACGGAAGGTATCTGGCTCCAGTCGCGTTCGGGCAGGCTTTCTAGCAGAGCTAAAAATATCTGCTCACCTTCGCCATGCACACAGAGATCCACCGCAGGATGGGCGCGCAGGAAGGCCTCAGCCCGTTCTGGCACCTGGGGCCCCCCGACGACAATCAGGGTTTCGGGTTGACGGACTTTCAGCTCCCGCGCCACGGCCAGTGAAAAATTCACATTCCAGGTATAGAGGCTCAAGCCTGCCACATCCACATGGCGAAAAGCCTGGACTGCCTGTTCCAGACTCTGGCGACGGAACAAAGGGGACAAAAACAAATAACGGGAAGGATTCTGCGCATACTGCCGCACATAGCTCTCAAGCAGCCCGGCAGAATAGGGCAGATAAATTTGGCCCATATGGGGCTGATTGACCTGCATCAGGCGGATAATAAAACCGTTTGTCAGTTGCCCCATGTTTGCCCTCAAATATGCTTTATTGTAGCACAGCCAAATGCTTGGATTTTCAGCGGATCAGCCCTTGAAAAAGCCTTGTAGAATGCGATACTGAGGATATTGGCAAGAAGGAGTGAAGCGGGTGAACAACCAAACCGATTGGGCTTTACAGGTGGCCTATGAAGGCTCTGGCTTTCAAGGTTTTCAGGCTTTGCCCCAGGCCCGCACCGTGCAAGGGGTGCTCGAAAAGACACTGGGTCAAATTCTGAAACAAACCTGCCCAGTAGTAGGTGCCGGACGCACCGATGCGGGGGTACACGCCTATGGACAGGTTGTGGGGTTTCAAGCCCCTTTGCCCTTTGCCCCCGAACGCCTTTTGTCTCTCTTACAGCGACGCTTGCCCGCCGATCTGACAGCAAAAGCTCTTTGGCCTGTTCCAGCGCATTTTCATGCCCGTTTCAGTGCCCGTGCCCGGCATTACCGCTATTTGCTCAGGTTGAACTGTCCGCCCTCTCCTTTCGAGGCCCGTACCACTTGGACGTATCCCTACCCAATTGAGCCCGAAAAACTGGCGCAGGCCTGGGCACAATGCCAGGGCCAGTTTGATTTCAAACCCTTGGCAAGAGCCCAGGCCGGTCAGCACGCCACCCAACTCAATATCTGGTTGAGTCAGATGCGCTCTCAAGGAGACTACCAGATGCTCGAGATCGTGGCGGATCGCTTTCTCACCTCTCTGGTGCGCCGCTTGGTGGGAACAGCCCTGGATATGGCACGGGGCCGCTTGCCCATGGATTATTTGGAACAGGTTTTAAAGGGTCAAATCCAACCTACTGAACCCCAAGGCCGTTTGGCTCCCCCACAGGGGCTGTATCTCTGTCAGGTGTTTTACCCACCTGAATTTGGCATTCAGCCCCCCTATCCCGATCCTCTCAGCCCGGAAAGCTGTGCTCTGATCCCTCAACAGGCCCTGCAGGATCCGGGGCTTTGGTGGGATTGAGCTAATTCAAAGGCAAACTCACGGTAAACGTACTGCCCTGATTCGGGCCGGGGCTGCTGGCCTGAATCCGGCCCTTGAGCTGGCGCAGGGTTTCCTGCACAATAAACAGACCCAGACCGCTGCCTTTTAAGGCTTCATGTCCTGAAAGGCGATAGAAACGGCGAAAGACCTTTTTTAGCTCAGCTTCGGGAATTCCCAAGCCCTGATCCTGAATCTCAACCTGCACCCCCTGACCATTTTCGGGCTGCCAGCGAATCTGAATCTGTGGCAGAGCCTCGCCGGAATACTTGACCGCATTGTCGAGCAAATTCATAAAGACCAGACGCAAGCCACCGGCATTTGAGCGCATCAGCAATTCAGGGCCTGTCAGCTGCAGAGCGTCTTCGGGCAATTGGTAACGCCTGCGCAGGGTTTCGGCGCACTCCTGTAAAAGCGGCTTGAGCGCAACCTCGCTCAGATTTTCACCCTGGCGACCATATTCTACCCGCACAGCTTCCAGCACATGGCTGACCAACTGGTCCAAATGCTCAATATCCTTGAGCATGGTATCGAGCAGCCAGGCTTGTTTTTCAGGGTCTACGCGATGCCTTTGCAAGGTTTCCACATACAGGCGCAAAGAGGTCAGCGGCGTTTTGAGTTCGTGGGTCATGCTGTCGATAAAATTTTTCTGCAATTGATTCACAATAATCTGGCGCGACATAAACACGATAAACAAAATAATCCCGGTAATAATAATCACGAAGAGCGCTGAGCCCACGCCCAGGATCACCCACTGCGACCAGATATTCTTAAGGTGCGGGCCCGCATAGGCCTTCAATTGCAAGGCATTGTAGATCAGCACGATATTCCAGAGCGTGGTCAGTGCCAGACAAAAAACCAAGAGGATTGAACCCAGGGTAATCGTCAGGGGCAAAGCTTTGCTGCGATTTTTCATCAGCGCACCACTTTCCCGGCCTGTTGGGCCTGCCTGAAGCGCAAGCCGGTTTCCCAGATTGCCTTGAAATCTGCCTCAAAAATCTGGGGTTGGGCGTTCCAGAGAGCGGCATGGTAACCCTGCGGGTAGTGCACAAAACGCTTGGGCAGATCTGTCGGCAAAGCCTGATACACTTTTCGCGCCATTTCAGGCGAAACCAGATTGTCCTGACCGGGCATCTGTACCAGCGTGGGGTACCGCCATTGCCCCAATTGATTCACAGGCGCACAGTGCCCAAAGTCAAGGCCGGTTTGCAGCCCCGCCAGAAACGCGGTCAGGTCATAGAGAAAACCCGGAAAGTGGGGCTGGCGAAAGGCCATCAGGTCGCGCACAGAACTGGGTGGGTTTTCCAGCACGGTGGCCACAATCCGAGCGGCATAGGGGCGCTTATTCAAAATTCCTGCAGCATTCGCAATCGCCATGGTGCCCGTTGAGGTGCCTGCCAGAAAAAGATCGGCCTGGGGATAGGCTTGAGCCACTCGATCCAGCAAAGCCACCACGTCTTCTTTTTCACGACAACCGAACCCCAAACCCTTGCCATTATTGCCCGAAATGCCGTGGTTACTCATATCCAAACTGGCCAGATTAAAACCCAAACGACGGGCCATGGGCAGATAGCGAGTCGCATCCAGCCAGGTGCTGGTCGCCCCCGAGATATACACCAACCAGGGGCGTTTCGCATCTGAACCCGTCAGATAGCGCACCGTATGCAAAGGCAAACCAGAGGCATTCTGAACGGTCTCTTCCTGTTTGGGCTCCTGCAGAGCCGCTTCACAGGTCAATTCCAGGGGAACTTCGCCCGCATGTCCTGGGCGCAGATCCCCATAGACCCACTTTTTACGCGCCGGGGTACAAGCCGCCGGGCGTTGCTGCCCCCATTTGGCCTTGCCATATTTAAAATACACCAGCTTTTCAGCCTGCTGATTGAGATAGAGCAGCCCTGCCAAAGGCAGGGCCAGGCACAAGAGCGCCAAAATTTCCCAATAGCGGCGCAGAATACGCTGACGGGGTGAAGAAGGTTCTGCTGACATGCTCCGATTTTAGCATGAGATCAGAGTCTCTCAGCAGGGACTGGCACGACAGAGGCGTACTATCCGTCATGCCAAATACGGACTTCAGTGTGAATGGGGAAAATGCTCACTGACCAGCAGTTTGGTTGCACGCACGTCACGGCCTCTCAGGGTTAAATGGCTGAGATTCTGAATCACCAAGCCACCGGTATCCTTATCCCGCGCCAGATAGGGGTTTTTAGGGGGCAAAGGCCATTGGCTCAAAAGATAGGTATTGGGCTCAAGCACAATCGTGCGGGCGGGCCAATCGCGGCCAAGAATTCCGCTGCATTATGCACATGCACCGTCCGGTGCGCAACAGAACGGGCCGGAACGGGGCTCAGTGCTTCAGAAAAAGCCAAAGGCGCAGCCCAAGCCAAGGCCCCCAAAACACATGCAAACCCAGATTTTTGAAACGGTGTCATGGCGAATCACCTCACGGATTTTGAATGCACAAGTATAGCCCCCCCAAAAAATCTGCTCTTGTTCAAATTTCGTAAAAATGCCAAAATATGAGGGGAATAAGCGTGCAGCCGTTTTGGTATCACCAAATCTGGTTTTGCCCATCGCCCCACAAACAGAATCAAAAGCTGTTCTGAGAACTGGGTTTGAATCCCGTTGTCCGTGCCCCAAGATCCGTCTGACGACAGCCGAAAACAGGGCTTTGCAGGTTCAGACCTCCGCCCTCACTTCGGGATCTTGGGCACGGGCATCTCAAACAAAAGGAGAAATTCATGAATCCCACACTGCTGCTCAGTCTCTTCCTGCTGGCAGGAGGGCTGAGTTTCTTTTACCAAAGGCTTTTCGAAGCCGTCACCGTCTATGAATATGAGGCCGGATTTCTCTACCGTCGCGGCTTGCTCACCACAGAACTGGCCCCTGGCCGTTACCGACTGCGCAAAGGCATTAGCGAAATTCGCAAGCTGGATCGACGCCAACAAAACCTCAGCATTCCAGGGCAAGAAATTCTGACCCAAGATTTAATTCAGCTTAAAATCAGCCTGGTGATCAGCTACCTGATTCAAGACCCACGTAAGGTACTACAGGAAATTGAAAACCTGCGAAACAATCTCTACCTTCATCTGCAGATTCTGCTGCGCAGCGTGGTTCAAGCCGAAAAACTCGAAACCCTACTCGAAAATCCCAGCCCTTGGATCACCCATTTGCAAGAACAGGCCCGTAAAGAACTCGCGGCCTGGGGAGTCGAGCTTTGCAGCCTTTCGCTCAAAGACCTGATGTTGCCTGGAGATCTGAAGCGGGCCTATGCCCAGGTTTTCAAAGTACAAAAAGAAGCCCAGGCCCAGCTTGAAAAGGCACGGGGCGAACAGGCGGCTTTGCGCAGTTTGGCCAATGCCGCGCGCATGCTTGAAAAGAATCCAGAACTGCTCAATCTGCGCCTGATTCACACCCTCGAAAACAGCCAAAACTCACCCACGCTCGTTTTTCAGGTCGGTTCAGGCTTTCTTCGGCCCTACGAACCCCCTGCAGAGAAGGGCTAGCTGCCCGCCACGCAACACAAAAGGGGTGTGGTACAATTTTTTCAGGTGGAAGGGGTTGGCTGAACGCTGATCTCATTCCCCGATTAAAACTCAGGACAGGCATAACACGTGTTTGGTGACAAACTGAAAGAATTATTTCAGCGCTTCTGGCCCGTTTCCCCGCATGAACCCGTAGAACCGCACCGCTTAGGGCAAATTTTACTGCGCATGTCAGCCCTGACTGAAGAAGAACTTCAACGCGCCTTGCTGATTAAAGAGCAGCAATCCCATAAACTGCTGGGGCAAATCCTGATCTCAGAAATGATCTGCAGCCAGGAGCAGATTGCCCGTGCGATTGAACAACAACGTGAAGAAACGCGTTTGGGCCAGGTTTTACAGCGCAGTGGCATTGTCAGCCAGGAACAACTGGCAGAGGCGCTCGCTGAGCAGAAACGCAGCGGCCGTCTGCTCGGCTTTATTTTGGTGGAACGTGGGTTGTGCAGCCCTGAACAACTGAAAGAAGCCCTGCGCCAGCAACGCCATGACAACCGTTTGGGCGCGATTTTACTGCGTGAGCGAAAAATTACCGAAAAGCAATTGGAAAAAGCCCTGAGCCTGCAAGAAGCCTCTCAGGTACTGCTCGGGGAAATTTTAATTCAGTTGGGTTATATCAGCTCCGATGAGCTGGAACAGGTGCTTCAACGCCAGGAAGCCATTCTCTTCAAATTGCCCACCCCCTCCCCTCTGGACTGATTCCAGGCTATAATTAAGTCTGATTATGGGCACTTAGCTCAGTTGGTAGAGCGCTGCCTTCACACGGCAGAGGTTTCGCTGGTTCGAGTCCAGTAGTGCCCACCTTTTATTTTTTGGGCGCCATGATCAAAAACAAACTGTTTTTTTCCAGCTTATTCATCTTCAGTCTGCTTCTGAACGGCTGTGCAAACAAGGTGCGTGATATCGCGAACTTTAATAAACGCGTGGTGTTTCAGTTTTTTGTGCAGGGCAAATTGGCCTTAAACAATGAAAATGTGACCTACTATATCCTCATCAATGCCCCTTCAGGTAAGAAAGACGTGCCCCTCAACCCCTCAACCAACGGGCCCCGCGTCAACGCTCCCTCGCTCAATGACGGCCCTCAATTTCTCGCCGGTCGCCTGCCCTTTATCGGACAACTGCCCGGAGATATCGCATCAGAATGGACTGATTTCTATTATTTGCAGGGCACAGCAGATGGGCAGGGCACCATGGGCCGGGGCCGTTTTAACAATGCCACCAAAGCACCTGAAATTATCCAGCGCAACTACCCGATCAACAATCTCTGGAGCAAAAAAACAGACTCCAGCTTTGAAGTTCAGATTCTGGTCAACGACCTCACCAGTGGCACCGACACGCCAGGCAATCTCGTTTTTAATCTGGCCACCAGCGACAGCATCGACACCGGCCAGGGCTATGTCTACGACTACTGGCGTTCAAATATACCCTTCTCTGTTCAGACCAAAACCATCAACAGCCAGATTCAGGACCAAGATCCCAATGGCCAAATCATCATGCGCCAGATTCCAGGCAAACCCTTGCCTCAGCTCCCAATTGGCGTCAATCAAGCCGATGTGAATATCGTCAGCTATAATTACCGGATCATTCAGTAATGGCGATAGTACCCGCCGACGCGAATGGAGCCCGCGCTCAAGCGCCCGCTCAACGCGTTGTCCAAGCTGAGCCTGTCCAGGAGGATCAGGGCGAGCAAAGTCTGCGCCCGAACACGCTAAATGAATACCTGGGCCAGGAAGAACTGAAACAAAGCCTGGGAGTGACTCTTGCTGCCGCTCGCCAACGTGGCGAACCGATCGACCATCTGCTCTTTTATGGCCCCCCTGGTTTGGGCAAAACCACCATCTCCATGCTGATCGCCGCCGAAATGCAAACCCAAATCCGTATTACCTCGGCTCCCGCCTTAGAACGCCCCCGCGATATTGCAGGACTTTTGCTCTCACTGCAGGCCGGTGATATTCTCTTTATTGATGAGATCCACCGCCTCAACCGGGTTACAGAAGAAATGCTCTATCCTGCCATGGAAGATTTCATGCTGGATATTACCATTGGCAAGGGGCAGGCCGCCCGCATCAAGCGGCTGCCGCTCAAACGCTTTACCTTGATCGGCGCAACCACACGTGCGGGTGCAATATCAGCACCTTTGCGGGCCCGTTTTGGACTGGTACACCGGCTGCGTTTTTATACCGATACCGAAATGCAGAAAATTCTGCTGCAAAGTGCCGGTTTGCTTAAAATTCCTCTGACTGAAGCTGGCGCTTTGGCGATCGGTTCACGTTCACGTGGCACGCCCCGCGTTGGCAACCGCCTGCTCAAACGGGTCAGAGACTTTGCCCAGGTCAAAGGCAAGCTTGAAATTGATGAAAACATTGCCGTGGAAGCCTTGGATTTATTGCAGGTCGATCGTTTTGGCTTGGACCCTACCGACCGGCTGCTGTTAAAAACCATTATCCGCAACTACCAGGGCGGCCCAGTCGGAATTGACACCTTGGCCGCCGCGATCAGCGAAGACGGCAGTACGATTGAGGAAGTCTATGAGCCCTTTCTCATGCAAGCCGGTTTTTTACAGCGCACCCAAAGAGGGCGCATGGTCACCCCACAGGCCTATCAGCATTTGGGCTTTGATTTGCCAGGCGGTCAATTGCCGCTCTTTGAAGCCTGAAGCCTTTGCGTAAGAGCTTCAAGCGCTAAAAAATAGCCTTGAAGCCCCAAACCGCTGATTTGTCCCAAAGCCACAGGCGCAATCCAGGAATGGTGGCGATAGCTCTCTCGCTGATAAATATTGCTGAGATGCACTTCGATCACGCTTAAGCGGGCCGCGCGAATCGCATCGGCCAAGGCCAGGCTGGTATGGGTATAAGCTCCGGGATTAAAAATAACTCCCTGCGCCCAATCACGGGCATCCTGCAAAAGGTCGATCAAAACGCCCTCATGGTTGCTTTGCTTGCAAACCACTTCCAGACCCAATTCAAGCCCTCGATTGCGCAGACTTTCTTCAAGTTCTGGCAAAGTCGTGGCACCATAAATTTCAGGCTCGCGTTCACCCAGCAAATTGAGATTCGGACCATTCAAAACCAAAATTTTCACAATAGGCTTCCCAGAATTTTTTGTGTGTATTGTGCCTCAGTTTCAGTCAGCATTTCCTGATAATTTTCACAGGCACTGGCGATCAAGCGACGCGCCCTTTGGCGATCATGGCCCGCATGCCAGAGCAGCGAATCCTTGGCTTCTTCAGGCTCCTTGTCTGCCACATAGCGCAAAAGCAAAGCTATCGTACGGTTTAAATCCCCAATTTGAATATATTTCAACATGGTCGCCAATTTACGTTTGCTGATCCCCAAGGGAGCCGGAAAATGATTGGCCGCATGAAAGACAAACTCCATATAATCATTCACAGCTTCGTTTCGGCCAGCAGAGTCGACCTCCTGCAGAACCGTTACCAATTTGTATTTTTTTTCTTCACCCACCCATTTAACTGCCGTCTGAGACTCCAAACGCGCTGAATAATCAGCCATCAGATTGCCTTCCAGACGGTTGCCTCGGTAGTCAAAAATCTTATCGCGGAAGGCATACATGCCACAGGCACGCAGAATACTCATTTCAAGTGAGGAAAAAGAAACCTGAACCCCCTGTCGGGGGACTTCACCGCTGACAAAACCCACAACGAAACGTTCCCCTGTCCATTCTACGTAATTGCGAATCGGTTCAATCAGCACCGGCGGTAAGATCGGAGAGCCAGCTTCATCCTTTTCAAAGAGATTGACATGGATGGAGAGAATTTTTTCAAAGGCCGCTGTGGCATTCTGCAAAGTCGCATAACAGTCTGAAAGTGGTTCCGGACAATGTTTGCTATGCACGTCCAAGAGAATGCGAGAGGTGCTTTCAGGAATTTTAAACGGTGATTTACGGGCCCCCGCCACTGCATAATTGCCTGTATTGGCAATATTGTTTTTAATCAGGCGAATGGTTTCTTCATCAAAGATCAAATCATCGCGATCACGTACACTGCCAATATCCTGGGTGCCCGCCTTGATCAGTTTGCCTGTAATTTCTTTGAGTTTTTTACTTTGAATATCTATCTCAAGACTGTTTTCGCGCACCTGATCCATAACCCGCACCACGTGTTCAGCGTAAACTTCAAGATCTTGCCCCAATCGCCTATAGCTTGGATCACGCATAATCTGAGATATTTCATCGCGTTCTTCAAAGGGAATTTCACGCATTGCGATCACATGACTGTAATGCTTGGCCTTGTTCAAAAGTTCATCAATTTGCGCAATCTGACTGGCAGAATATTTAAACTCGGCAACCAAGTTCTCCAACTTACGAAAAAGCTCTTTGTTCTGCCCCACCATCGCATAATAGGTATTGTTTAAAATCGTGGTCTGTTCCCGTGACATGGCAATCTGGGTGTCCAAGCTGCGGGTGGCTCTGAATTTCGCCAAACTTTTTTTGTCCAGACCTTCGGGTTCTAAAACACCCAGCGCAATTGCATTAAACTGGTCTTCACAACGGTAAATGGTGTGGCTCCAGGGGGGCAGGGTATCGCTTTTGAAATCAAGAATAGCAGCACGCAAACTGCGATAAAGTTCGGGGTCCAGTAATTGCAGGCCGAATTGTCTACCCTGTTCATCTTCAAAGGTAATCAAATCAGCAATCGCGCCCGTATTCAAAAAAACCCGCTGGGAGGGATTCAAGTGGTTGAGATTGTGTTCAACCAGATAATTGACAAGCGAGGTATAGGCATAACGAATCGAGTCAATTTTTTCAGCATAGCTAAGATGTGCATTCAAGCCTACGCTTTGTGCCAGTTCATCACTGAGAACCGCCAAGGCATCGATCACGACCGAGGAAATATCCTCGGGAACCCCAGCCAGGGTTTCATTTAAATAATGGTTGATTTCAAGTATTTCTTCTGACATAAGACCGACTCTAAAAATATGCAAACAATTATAGCACCCCCCTCTGAAAACACTTCCGATCGGATTGATTTTCAGACAGAAAAACGGCAGAATCAAATCAGGGGGCGCTTCAAATGTTTTTAAAATCCTTGCTTTTGTCTGTTCTTCTCTTGACAGGCCTGACCTCGTCTGCCTGGGCCACTCCCCCTGTAAAGGCTACCGAAGATTTGTTTTTGCCAAATCTTCCCTTGCGCACCCTGCAGGCAGGCTCCAGACAGCCGGTTTATATTCAGATCAGCCCGCAAAATCACGCCCAGGTTTTAAAGCATTACCTGGCCCTCAGCCAAACCCCCGACTGGCATCTCGATTTCCCCTCAGAAACAGAAGCTCAAATCTGGATTGAAACCTTAAAAAAAACAGGAAAAACGCCCGTCTTTATCTTGAGTTTATCCCATTTAAAATCAAAACTTAATGCACACTTAACCATAGGAGCCCTGCCAGAAACAAGGGAACTCAGGGGGCAGACTATAATTACCATATATACAACGCCTTATCGTTTTGGGCGTTCAGGGAGGTAGAGCGACGTGTCATCAATCGATCATCTGCGCAATAAATTGCGCTCAAATCATCAGGATACTCAGGAACTAACGCCTGAAACCGGGGCCCATGAGGCCCCCAAAAGTTTTCGCCGCCCATCCCCTGTATTTACTGACGAACTGCCAGGCACTGCAGATTTAGATGCTTCCGTGTTTCAAGAACCCGCCTCTCCCTCCACAAACGCAGCTCCGGTCAGCGAAACCCAGCCCAAAAAAGCCAATCCTCTGCTCGAAAAACTGAAACAACTTGAAGTCAACCGCAAAATGCTGATCATCGCGCTCGGTGTGGCGGGTTTAGCTACTCTTCTGTCCATGAGTTATATCAAAGGCATTGCAGAACCTCTGAGAGGGCAATCCAAATTGATCAAGGTCGTGACCCTGGTCAAAGATGTTCCGGCCCGCACCCCCCTCAAAGAAGACATGGTGCAAATCAAAGAAATTCCTGCCGCCTATGTACCTGAAGGAGCGACGCGCGTAGAGCCAGGCAAAACGCCTGTTGTTTTGGGAATGCTCACCGTGACCGCTCTGTATAAGGGTGAAATGCTGATGAAAGAACGCATGTCAGACCCCAATGCCGCTACAGGTCTGGCGACACAAATTCCCGAAGGGCACCGGGCGATTACCGTACGCACCGACAATGCCTATTTAATGAAGCCCGGCGATTATGTTGACGTCATTGCCGCCATCAAAGATCTGAATCCCGTGCGCCGTGGAAAAATCATCTCGATTCCCGTACTCCAACGCGCCAAGATTCTGGCGGTGGGCAATCAATTTACAAGCGAAGCCGGTAATAGCGGCAACAGCAACAGCATGCCGCGTGAAATCACGGTGGCTGTTCCCGATGAGCGAGTCAATCTGATGAGTATTCTCGAGCAAAGCAATGGCAAGTTCAATGTGATTCAGCGCGCAGCGGGTGATCAACATATTCAGACCGAGCTGTATACAATTCAGGAAATTGAAGATGCGCTTCAGGGCAAATTTGAATCGACGCCAACCGCCGATACCACCACCCCAACCAAAGAAGTAAAGCCAGCCGCTAAAACAACCAAAGAAGAAGATCCGACGGAAGAAGATATTTCCAAACTGGTCGATCTCTCTGGAGGAGCACCCGCAGCCCCTGCGGCGCCGGCTTACCGCGCCCCAGCCTACCGTGCGCCCGTTTACAGAGCTCCTGTCCGCCAGGCTCCCCGCCGTCCCGCTGCGGCCCCAGCCCAACGGCCCGCAGCAGCACCGGCACGTGCCCCCGTCCGTCCCTACCGTGCACCCACTGTAATTCAGGGGGGCGTTCAAACCCAGGGTGGAGAATAAATCTTCACAAGGCTCAAAATAAAAAAGCCCCGCTGCATAGCGGGGCTTGAGCTTTTTGGCGGCTCGGTTCAAGGGTTACGCATTTAGTATGCAATAAAATAAATCCAGGTACAGCGACGAAGCCAACACCCAGAGTGAGAGCTTGGTCACATTGCCCCTCTCTGAAAAGGGGTAAAAATAAGGGTGGGAACCTCTATTTAGCAATCTTTAACAAGCAAGAGAAAACGCTCTCACCATCACCGTCTAAGTAGGCTAGAGAAATCCCCAAAAACCTGTGCTAAAATGAAAACTGTCTGTTTTGGGACTGAAAATTCGCCATTGATCAAAAAGGAAACCTTCATGAGCAAACGAGCTGGAAAATCTGGTGCTGTATTATTATTGTCTGGAATCGTCGGATTAATGACCAGTTGTGGACCGGCCCCGGCCCCCACCGTGAATGTCAAACCCATCCCTACTACGGTTCCACCGAGTATTGCCCAGACGCCTTTACCTGGCTCCAGCCTGTTGCCCATTCCCAGTCTTCCAGGTCAGACCCCCACTCCGGGTTCTTCGGGTACCCCAGGAACGCCCATTGCCACTCCCACCCCCATTCCAGGCCCAGGCCAATTGGCGATCAGTTCATCGACCTTGCCCACCGCAGCCTTAAATTTCACCTATAACGCCGCGTTAACAGCCGTAGGCGGCAGCGGTTCCTACCGTTGGAACCTGGCCTCAGGAACCTTGCCCAATGGCCTAATCCTTGATCAGGCAACCGGTCAAATTTTTGGAAAACCCACTCAAACAGGTACCTTCAGCTTCGAAGTTCAGGCAATTGACACCGCAGCCAACGCCGCACGCCGCAGTATGTTTATCCTGGTTTCAGACACCAATAGCGGTGTCAATTCTGTCGGCGTACTGACCACCAGTCTGGTCAGCGGCACGGTCGATCGGCGCTATTCACAAACCTTGAATGTGGGCGGCGGTGTTGCCCCCTATTCCTGGAGTATCAGCAGCGGCGCTCTGCCTGACGGGCTCGAAATCAACCCCACCACTGGTGAAATCAGCGGAACCCCCAAACTGCAGGGCGAAGAAACCTTTACCATCAAAGTCATCGATGCCCGTGGGCAAGCAGCGACCAAAACCCTGAGTATAACCATTAACCGTACCGATTCCAATATCGCCATTCTGACCGATACGCTCCCGATCGGGATCCTCAATAAAGCCTATGTGCGCACAGGTTGTGGCACAGCTTTTTCAGGTCAACTGGCTGCCACAGGTGGTAACAATACCTATACCTGGCAAGTCAGCAGCGGCACCCTGCCCACCGGCTTAACCCTGGCCAGCAATGGAGCCCTGACCGGCACCCCCACAGCCACAGGCGCCTCAACCTTCACCGTACAGGTTTCGGATACCGATAACAACCGCACCAGCAAGGTTTTTACCGTCGAAATCCGAGATATTCTGGTTCACCGCTTCTCTCCCAATGCAGGTGGAGAAGGTTTGCGAATTGTGGTAGAAGGTGAAAACTTTGGCAGCAATGCCGACAATTACAATGTGGAATTTGGAGGCGTCAATCAGGCCACCATTGCAGCCAAAGACACCACCACAGACCCAAATTGTCATAAATTGACACTCGCCATTCCTGCAGGAGCCAAAACCGGTATGTTGCTGGTAAAAAATACCACCACAGGCAAAAACGGCTCAAGCACCATTCCTTTTCTTGCCACAGACGTGGTCATTAACGAAGTCTTCACCAATCCTGACAGCAGCGGCAATCAATTCGTTGAGCTGCTCAACAAAGGCACCAGCTCAGCCAGCATTGCCGGATGGCATCTGCGCTATACCGATAAAAATGGCACGCTTGCAGACTTCACCATTCCCGCAGAAACACCTCCCTTGGCCCCTGATGCTGTGACTGTCATCAATATCAACAAAGCAGGTGGCAGCTCAGCGACCAATCTGTATACAGGCACAGGCCTTGCAGAAATGCGCTTTGACCCCACCAATGCCACGGCAAGCAGTGCACTCACTCAGATTGCCCTCTGTACAGATTCAGCTTGCACAGTCACCGCAACCGATACCAATTACCGTGATTATCTCCAGTTTGGCCCCAACGCAGCCACCGATGGCGGCGCACTTGAAAACAATGCGGTCACCTCAGGTATTTGGACAGATAACGCAACCCTCGATGTCACCACCCTAAAAGGGGTTTTGGATACCGCCAATATCAACAATACCAATGCCCACAACGGTACCAATGATGGCACAACAAACCAAGGCCTGTTGCTTTCTGCAGCAGATGCCGCTAAATTTGCAGTCAATGATGTGATTGTCTTTGACAACGCTGCCACAGGGGGTAAAATCACACGCCAAAAACGTACCGTGCCAGCCAAAAATGGCAATCGCGTGACCCTTGACTCTGCCCTCTTTACCTCTACCATTCAAAGCACCAATACAGGCAACGGCACGACAGGCAATGGTATTTTGGTTGACAAAACCACCGACACCTTCAGTTCCATGAGTGTGTCTGATTTCGTCAATGTCTTGGCCGGTGGCACGATCCGCACTGTAAGTGCACTTCCCGCTGGCCCCAAAATTGAATTGGACAATACCATCAATACCTTTGTCGATGCCAACAATACCAGTGATGGCTTGCTCGCCAATGGCGGTTTATTGGTTAAGGCCGGTACATCAGCCACCTTCCCAGCATCCTCTGTCGTCACCATTACCGTAGGTCAAGGCACTACCGCATTTACGGTAAACCGCAATGTGGTCAGTCTGCCTGATGCCAACCATGTGGTGATTGACCAGGCGCTGGCAACCGCTCCTGTTTCTGCAGCCAATACAGGGGATGGCACCTTTGGAAACGGCATTGATGTCACCTCAGCCACCAATTTCTTAACGGGTCGCAAGGTCTTTATCAATGGTCAAACACGTGTTGTCAGCATCAACTCAACACAATCTACCAATAAGTTTGAGCTCAAAGATACTTTGGGCAATTATCAGCCGATTGCCAGCATGAGCATCGCAACCAATAATACAGGAACAGGTGCTTCTGGCAGTGAAATTTCTGTAGCTGCCACAACAGGCTTCAGCATTGGCAGCAAAGTGCGCATCAATGGCCAGATACGCACGATTGCAGGCATGATTCCTGGCCCCAAACTGCAATTGGATCAACCATTGTCAATGGTCATCAGCAATGCCTTGGGAGATGGAAGCACGGGCAATGGCGTCACGGTATCTTCCACCCAAGGTTTTGCCAGCACCAACAATATCCTGATTGCAGGTCAGACCAAAACGATTACGGTGGTGGGCAGCACCCTCGAGTTCGCCCCGATCAGCTTCACCCCCAATACAGACGTTGACGGAACCAGCTCAGCCCAAATCGTGCTGGATGCCACCGTCGGTGGCATTGCCAAAGTAGGAGACGGCCTGCGTATCCCCGGTAAGAACGTCGTTCGCAATATTGCAACCAAAGCAGGCAATAATGTCACCTTGAATGCGCCTTTCGTAACCACTACTTCAGGAGCAGCTGTTACCGTGGCCACCAACACACTGACTGTGGCAAGCACAACAAACTTTGCTGCGGGTGATAAAATCCGTTTTGCGGGGGGTGGAAATGGCGGTGCGATTGCAACCATTCAAAGCGTAACGCCAACCTCTATTACCTTCACTGGAAACGTCAACAATATTGCCTTGGGAGAAACCCTTAACCTCGATGTCAATGGCGTAGCACTCAACTATGTCCCCATCTCGGGAACGATTGTGATGCAAGGCAATGCCAGCAATACAGATTTCGTAGACACTTTGCATCTGGTGCCCACAAGTGGCTCCTTTACATTGGTGCCCTTTGATACAACGGCCTCAACGCCCAGTACGCAAAGCACCAATAACGACGATACCGATGGCGTACTTTCGCGGGTTCCCACCAGTGGAACCATTCTGGTCGCTCCGAAATCTGGAACCATCAGCAAATACTTCTCAATCAAGTATGACGGTTCAGGCAACGCGACGACCGACTTTACAGCCACTTCGGCCCCCACTGGCGGAACGAAGTAGTTTCAAGAGCTTAAAAAAGGGGGCTTCGGCCCCCTCTTTTTATGGGTTCAGAAAGACTTTTCCCCTGAAAACAGCCGCTTAAGCTTGCTCCAGGCGATCCGCCAAATGGCTGAAGCGCTTGTTCTGGCCCTGGTTTTTCACCGCCAGCGCCAGCGCCTTGCGTTGGCCCACCAGAATCAAAAGACGCCGGGCCCGCGTCATGGCGGTATAAATCAGATTGCGCTGCAGCATCAGATAATGCTGCATACTCACTGGCAAAATCACCACAGGATATTCACTGCCTTGCGATTTATGCACCGAAAGTGCGTAAGCCAAAGCCAGTTCATCGCTGTCAGAGAAATCATACTCTACAACTCCCTCAGGAAAGCGCACACGCAGAAGCTGATCTTCGGGTTCAAAATGCACCAACTCCCCCATATCGCCATTAAACACTTCACGATCATAATTATTGCGCAGTTGAATTACGCGATCTCCCAAACGCAAGGTGCGGCTCCCGCGGGTCAATTCGCTTTTCTGCGGGGTTGCAGGGTTTAAAATGGCCTGTAATTCCTGATTCAAACGATGCGCCCCGATCAGCCCTCGGTTCATCGGACAGAGCAATTGAATCTCTTCAGCACTGAAACCGGCAGCAGGCAAACGGCGCGCAACCAAATCCAAGATTTGTTCCAGCACCTCTTCAGGGGTTTCTGCAGGAATAAAAAAGCAATCTTCAGAGCGATGCGCACCTGTGGGAGGCAAGAGTTCAGGCAAATATCCCTGATTCACGCGGTGCGCGTTGCGAACAATTAAACTGGCCTGGGCCTGACGAAAAATCTGCTGCAGACAAACGGAGGGAATCACCTGAGATTGAAGCAAATGTTGCAGAACAGCTCCCGGCCCCACAGAAGGCAGTTGATCGCTGTCTCCAACCAGAATCAAATGGGCTTCTGCTGGCAAGGCCTTGAGCAGAAAATGAAAAAGAGGCAAATCAATCATACTGACTTCATCAAGAAGCAGAACATCAACCTCCAGCGGAAAATGCTCATCCCGTTTAAAGGCCTGGCGGGAAGGATCAAACTCCAATAAACGGTGAAGCGTTTTTGCGGGCCGCCCCGTCACCTCATTCAAACGCTTGGCTGCCCGCCCTGTGGGAGAAGCCAGCAATAATTTGCGATTTTGAGCCTCAAACCAGCCAATGATCGCCTTACTGACGGTTGTTTTGCCTGTTCCCGGCCCCCCTGTCAAAATAAATACCTTCTGGCTGGCCGCCTGTCGAACCGCTTCACGCTGCTCGGGAGCCAATTCCATGCCCTGCCTCTTTTCAAAGCTTTCCAGCCATTGCAGCAAAACCTGAGGATCGGGGGGTTCACTCTGGGCCAAAAGCCCCTTGAGGCGACGTGCTACACCAGCTTCGGCATGCCAAAGAGAGGCAAGATAAATGGCTGGATTATCGGGCTCACCTTCTAAAATCACCTGATCGGCCTGCCCCAACTCAGTCAAAATTTCTGGCAAAAGCCCAGGTTCAATCGCCAAAAGTTCAGCCGTATTTTCAAAAAGTTGACTGCGGGGCAAATAGAGATGCCCCTCATCTGTGGCGCGCTGCAGCGCATAAATCAGGCCTGCACGCAGTCGAAACGGGCTGTCTGGCGCATGCCCCAGCTCCTGCGCCAGTTTATCCGCAGTTTTAAAACCAATGCCCCAAATTTCTTCCGCCAAACGGTAGGGATTGGCCTGCACAATCGCAATCGCTTCATTGCCATATTTTTTGTAGATTTTCACGGCATAGGTCGTTGAAACCCCGTGCTCCTGCAGAAACACCATCACGTTCTGAATTTCGCGGTGTTCAAACCAACTGCGCACAATCATATCGCGCTTACGCGGCCCAATTAAAGACACTTCCAAAAGACGTTCTGGGGCCGTTTCAATCACGTCAATAATCTCAAGTCCGAACGCTTTCACCAGACGTTTTGCCGTAACAGGCCCCACGCCTTTGATCAAACCTGAGGCTAAATACTTTTCAAGCCCAACAGCGGTAGCCGGCATCAGTTTTTCAATTTGAAAAGCTTTAAATTGCGCCCCATGCTTGGGGTGAAGCCCCCAAATACCAAACAGGCGAACAGATTCTCCAGCATACAAAGGGGGCATATTGCCTACCACAGTGGCCAAATCCTGACTGCGCGGAACTTTCAGTTTAAAAACAGCATAGCCAGTTTCTTCAGCCTGAAAAGTGACGCGCTCAATAATGCCTTCAAGGGTTTCTTGTTTTTCCATAGTAATGCCAATGTCCCTATTTTAACCCATCTGGTGCGCTGAGAAATCCAGCCCAAGCAGCTTGTGCTAGAATGAGGCCTGTCAGTGTTTTATTTCGTTGAGGAGATCTTGTATGTCAGCCAAAACTTTACCCGAAAAAGAGCAAACCCTGCAAACGCTTTTTTCGCGTTTAAAAATTATCCGCAATCTTTCTTTGGGTGTCAGTACACTGGGAACAGGCCTGATGGTCGGCGCTATCAAAAAACCTTTGGGTGCCCCCACGATTGTTGCTGCAGCCACCCTGACAGCACTGGCACTAACTTCTGCGGCAACCGCTCAGGTTCTGCTGAGTTTGAACGAACAGCTTGAATCCATGCTGAATCAACCCAACGCACAGTAAGCAAACGCTTTAGGGCAAGCCCAAAACACTTTCCTGCACCAACCCCAAGGCAGCCAGATACTCTGCCCAGGCCTTAAACCAGGATTCCAGGGCCTCTATCTGCTCATTCACAGCATCGCCCCGGCTTTGCTCGCGTAAATTAAGCACCAAAAGCGTCGTGGCTCCCAAAGCAAAGCGTTCCTGCTCCGCAAGCTCCAGTTCCTGAGCGACCTGGACCTGCTGACGCGCCAGATTCACCCGCTGCTGGGCTGCTACAAGCGCAGTCACCACACTTTGTAACTCAACCGCAATCTTTTCATGCCAAAACCCATACTCTAATTCAAGTTGTTTCTGTTTGGCAACCAGCTCCTGCAAAAGCCCTGTGGCCTTGCGGTTTTGCACAGGCCATTCCAGCCCCAAACCAGCCTCAAGCTCCAAAGGATCACGGGTCTTGTCACTTCCGCCTAAATCCTTCGAAATCGCGAAATTCAGATCCAATTGGGGTTGCTTTTGATTCTCAGCCCAGACACGGCTCAAACGGTTTTGCTCTAGCTGCACAAGATAGCCCAAAGGTTCAGGTCGGCGCGCAAGCGCCTGGGTAAGCGGCTTCAAAAGTTGATCTGCCGCTCGGTTCTGAACCGGCGGAAAATCGGCAAAGGCTTGTGCCCCGGTAAAAACCGATGCGGTTTGCTTGCGCAAATACAAAGACAGTTCCCAGGCCATGGTTTGCTGTTTTTGGCGGGTTTCAATCAGCTTGGCCTGGCGCTTAAAAATTGAAGTTTGATTTTCTATTTGGGCAATGCGGGGCAATTGCCCCAATTGGATACTTTTGAGAATATCCTGATTGCGCTTCTCAGCCAGGTGCAACAAATCTTCTGCCAATCGGGTTTTATGAGCTGCGGCGACCCAAGACCAATAATATTTACTGGCTTCTTTGACAAATTTTAATTGTTTTTCAAAAACGTCCAAGCGTGCCAATTCCAATTCCAAATCAGCCTGCGCAATCTCCAAACGCACCTGATCAATCACCCCATCCCGCAACAAAGGCAGGCGAAACCCGGTTCGAATCTCGCCCAACCCATCGGTCTGTTTTTTTCCATCGTAGGGCGCAATATTACCGGCTCCCAAACGGTAACCGCCAAAGAGGCTCAAGCCCCAGAGAGGCAAGGCCTGCTCGACTTGACTATCGAGCACGATTTGCTCGTAATAGCCCAAAGGAATCGCACTGCCTTTGGCCTTGAGCTTAGTATCAAAGGCCCCTTGTTTTTGTAAACGTTTGCCCTTTGCCATTTCCAATTTCTGCCGCGCCGCTTGCAAAGGCGGGTAATGCTGATCCAAGGATTGCAATACGCTTTCCAGACTCAAATTTTGGGCAAAAATGGGCTCTGCCCCCATCAAAAGCCAGGCAACCAGCATGAAAAAAAACCATTTGCTTTGTTTCATTTTTTGGCCTTGCGTTTCACAACTTCTGAACTGACTTTCTTTTCTTGACCCGGCTCATCCAAAACGCTGGGTGGAAACCCATTAAACTGACGCCAGAGTTCATACCCCAAAGGCACTTGGTTCAAAAGCACCCATCCATTGGCACGTACCCCCTGACGTAAAAAACGGGCCTGAGGCCATTCAGACTGTTTTTCGGGTATGACCACGATTCTGAACTTTCCTTTGCCGTTATCAGTGGCATCAATAAAAGCCACTTTCCCAGCAAAAGTGCCGACCGCGACAGAAGGCCAACCCGCAAACTGTAAAGCTGGCCACCCTTCAAACTGCAGACGCACATGCCGGCCGGGCGTAATCAAAGGAACATCGTTGCCATTCATATACAACTCAACCGCGCGTTGCTGGGTATCAGGCACCAGGTAAGCCAGCACATCTCCTTCTTTCACAAAGACACTTTCAGCAAAGGTATTTAACTTTAAAACCGTCCCATTGCGGGGCGCACGTATTTCCTGGGTAGACTGACGCGCCAATTGCACATCCAATTTAATCAATTCAGCTTTGTTTTTTTCAAGGCTGGCACGTGCCTCCTGCAAAGTCGCTCGGGTACTGTTCAAAGAGGCTTTGGCCCCGGCATCTGCTTTGGTAATTTCAGCCCGTGCCGCAGCCAAATCACTCTGAAGTTCCTGAAGCTTGGCCCGTGATTTTAAGACATCTGCCTGGGATTTCTGAAAACTCAGTTGGGTCAATTCTTTGTCCCGCTGAGAGGCCAAACCTTTCTGCTCAAGTGCATTGACCCGTTCCTGATTCAAACGGGCAGTTTCCAAAGTCGCCAAATCAGCCTCCAATTCACGTTGGGCTGCCTCCTGCTTGGCTTTTATGGCCTCGGATTTGGCCCGTGCAGAATCAACTGAAGCAGAACGTGAAAGCCCCAAATCTTCCAGCCTCAATTCATAGGCCAAAATCTTGGTACGGTTTAATTCCTGCTGATTCAACAGGGTCTGACGCTCTTGGCGTAGACGTTCCATATATTGAGGATCTGTGTCGATAATATCGGCAATGCGATCCCCTTTTTTAACCACCGTTCCTTCCTGCACATACCAACGCAAAACCCGCCCTTTAATCGGTGTTTCAATGGGCTGTTCCCGTTCCAAAGGCGAAAAGGCGATCACACTTCCCGTTCCCCTCAAATTTTGTTGCCAGGGAGTAAAAACAAGACTCAAGCAAAACAACAACAATAAAATTAAACTGACCCAAGCCAAAACCTGTAGAGAACGGGGGGATTGAACCTTGTGCAAAACAGGCAATTCTTCAGGAACCTGCTCAAAGATAAAAGGTGAAAGCATCTCAGTTCCCCCCCTGTGGTGAAATTTCCTGCTGAAACCTTAACGATTCAAGTTTTCCCTGGGCATTCAAGGCATAGGCTTGATCACAGAAACTCAGAAATTCCTGTTTATTGGTTAAAACCAACACCGTCATGCTGGTTTCTTCAAACAGATATTTCGCCAGGGGGCCCTTTTCACGCCAATCCAACTGGTCCAAAACCCCATCCAGAATCAGCAGGCGGGGACGCAAAAGTAGAGCTCTCGCCACCATCAAGCGGTGCAACTCTTCAGGCGCCAAGGGAAAGCCACTTAAACTGAGAGGGGTCGCCAAACCCTCTTTTAACTGCTGAACACGCTCGAAAAGCCCAACCGCCCTTAAGGCGGTCTGTAAATCCTGAGCACTCAGGTCGATTTGCCCGAGTCGTAAATTGTCCTCAATACTGCCCGAAAGTATATCCAAGCCACGTACCAAAGCCACCTGCGAACGCAAATCTATCGGCAAGAGCTGGCGCAAATCCCGCCCATCCATCTCTATTCTGCCCTGATCCGGTATTTTACTGGCATAGAGCGCATCAGCCAAAGCCTTGGCGGCCCAACTGTTCGCCCCCAGAATCCCCACTCTTTCTCCCGCTTTCAACTCAAGGCTCAAACCACTCAAAAGCGTGCCTCCCGCAGGCGAGTTCAAGGTAATCTCAGACAGGCTCACCTGAATGCCTTGGGCCTTTGGCACCAATAAACCGGGTGAGACCTGCTCTACAGGCATTTCAAATAAATGGCCCAACTTATCAAGGGCAGCCAGCAAATCATAATAACTTTCCAATTGTTTCCCAAATTTCGCAAATCCATCAAGCAAGGTAGCCACCACCAATTCAGCAGCCACCAATTGACCAATACTCAGCTGTCGTTCAATCACCAGCCAGCCTCCCAAGCCCAGAAGCGAAGCACTGGCAAAAGCCTGTAATAAATAAGCACCAATATGCTGACGCTGTACCACGCGAAAATGCAGCTGACGGGCCTTCAGATAATGACGCAGCAATTGATCTGTACGCCGCCTGGCAAATTGGTGACCCGAATGCGAACGAAAGGGCGTGAGGTGACTCGACATTTCTTCCAGCCAGGCGGCCACATCATATTTCATTTTTGACTCTTTAATCGCCGTGGGTTCAGCTTTCCAGCCCAAGACAAAAAGAATCACGCAAATAAATACCATCAGCATCAAATCAAAGCCCAGGAGAAAAGGATGATAAAAGGCCAGTAAAAGCATGCCCGTAAGGGTTTGTAGAATAATCGCAAGCCCATCAACCAAAAGCAAAGCCGTACTTTTCTGAACCGTTAAAACATCAAAAAAGCGATTGACCAATTCCGGGCCGTGACGGGAATCAAAGAAAGGCAATTTTACCTGCAGCAGTCGTTCCGAAAGATCCGCTGCTACCCTTACAAAAATCCTACGCTGAATAATTTCAACCAAATTCAAGCGCAGCGTACGCAGCAAGGCCAAAAAAGAAAGGGCGCCAAAAACCAGCAGCGTCAAAATAACGATTGGTTGCAAAAGAGCCCCAAACGCCACATTGTTCACCAGAGCCTGAATGGCAACAGGCACGACCAAAGAGAGCAAGCCCGTTAAAAGCGAATAAATGACAACAACAAACAGATCTCTTCTTTCCAAACGCATTAGACGTATCAGATGCTCTTTGGGAGACAGATGGCGCGCGACAGTTTCCTTTTCTCCCCAAAAAACCTGTGCTTGGGGCATGAGACAGTCTAAGCGCTCTTCAGCTAATTGAAGGCCCAAATAATGCTTCAGTTGATGCCAAGGCAACCAACGGGTCAGCGTGCCCTGCTCAGAAAAAATAACCACCTGATAATGAAAAGCACGGTAAGCCGTTAAGGCCATCAAGATATTCTGTCCGGAAACAGGCTTGCAGAGCAAAATCATTGGTTTTTGAAGTTTTGCATGCATCAGAAGCTCTTTTAAAGTCAGGGAAAGCGCATTCAAACAGCCCCCCGTTACCCCCGCCACATACCGCAAAGATTCCAAAGGCTGCCGAGACATCCCCGGATGATGTAAAGCCTCGCTTAATGCCAAATCCAATTGAGCAGAATCACAAGACATTAAACCAGCGTCAGAGAGCCAAAGCAAAGCTTCGCGCAATGAATCCGCAGAAAATGAAGATTCTGAATCTTGCCGCTGCATAGTGTGATGCCCCATTTATTTTTTATCATTCTAAAATCAGATCAAGCCTGATGTTCAGGCTAACAGAAATATCGCTCACAAAACAATTAATTAGTATTAATATATTAATCAATTTTTCTTGGTAGACACAAGTAAATAACGAAGTCTTGACTTCTATTTTAGAGCTCTGTTTTCGGTCTAAAAAACTTGAAAAAGCAAGTGATTGAATCAAATCCTGCAACTTCTAAAAATTGCGAAATGATCGCAGGTACTTGATCTTCTGACCAATTTTAAGAATAATAGGAGAGTAGATTCAATCTTTCCCGATCAGGGTTTAAGTTGTGAATTACATCACATTCTGACGGGTCGAATGAGGATAAACAGCAAAGAATGAAGCGCTTACAATACAGCCTCGTAGCAAGTACAGCCTTGGGCCTGATCTTTTCACTGGGTGCTCCAGCACAGGCAGAAGAAGATATTCCCATTCGCGTAGGCCTCGCAGATAGCGTAAGACAAGTCAGTCTGCGTGTTTCTACCAGCACCCCTGTAGAGGTCTTGGGCAATATCGGTTGGCAACGTCTGGGTCACCTTTCTGCCAATACAGCTCTGCAAGTCGATTTCAATCAAGGTCAAATCAAAGTCAATATCCAAAGCAATAACCAAACCTTCAAAGCCTTGAGAATCGGCAGCACCCAACAGGACGGCGCACTGGTTGCCCTCAATAATGCCTGGTATCGTGGAAATCTCACCCTGATGCCCTCTTCAACGCGCAAAGGCATTACCGTCGTCAACGAAGTGCCTCTTGAGCACTATCTTTACAGTGTCGTACCGTCTGAAATGCCCTCCTCCTGGCCACTTGAAGCACTGAAATCTCAGGCAGTAGCGGCACGCACCTATGCCATCAGCAGTTTGGGAAGCTATAAAAACAAAGGTTATGACGTGGTGGCCACCACCGCCAGCCAGGTCTATCAGGGAGTGAAAGCCGAAAGCTCTCTCAGTACCCAAGCAGTGGCGCAAACCGATGGTGAAATCATGAAACATGGCGGAAAACCCATTCACGCCTATTTCCACTCCTGTTCAGGTGGTCAAACCGAAAGCGGCGTAGATCTTTGGGCCCCCTTTGCCTACCTAAAGTCTGTGCCGGATTATGATCAAGCATCTCCCAAACATATCTGGAATACAGAACTCAGTCAGTCCGAAGTCAAAGCCAAATTAAGCAATTTGGGTATCCGGGTCGGCAATATTCTGTCCTTAGACCCCCTCAAACGCACCAACAGCGGCAGAGTCAAAACCATGCGGGTTTTAGGCAGTCAGGGCCAAAAAAGCGTCGATGGCGCAAAACTGCGCATGGCACTGGGATTAAACAGCACGTTTTTTAATGTGGGTGCAATTAACGCCAATGGAGAGCTGCAAAAACAGCCTGACGCCAATGCAACCCCTGTCTCCTTTCAATTCGCAGGTCGCGGTTGGGGCCACGGCATGGGCATGTCACAATGGGGGGCCCGCCAACTGGCTCTAAATGGGCACGCTTACCGCAATATTCTTCAGCACTATTATCAAGGCGTTCAAATCGAACGCCTGAACAAAACCCAATTCAGAATGGCCTATAACCCTTAAATTGGAAATGCACGCCACTGAAACAGCAGAAGACCTGCTTCTGTCTTCCTATGACTATCCTTTACCAGAGGAGCTGATCGCACAAACACCTGCCGATCAGCGCGATGCTTCGCGCCTTTTGGTCTATGAACGCCGTACGGGTCAATACCAGCACCGGATGTTTTCAGATCTGCCTGAACTTCTGCAGCCAGGCGATCTTCTGGTTGTCAATAATACACGGGTTTTCCCGGCACGCATCTTTGGCACCAAAGCCCATACCGGCACCCGCTTTGAATTTTTACTCACCCGCCAAATCGAGGCCTTGGAGTGGCAGGCCATCGGTAAACACAGCCGCCGTATCAAACCGGGCTACAGTTTTGAATTTGCAGAGGGCATCCAAGCTGAAATTTTGGCAAGCCATCCAGGGGGACAGTTGGATCTGCGTTTTTCAGGACTGAAGCCCTCTGAATTTATGGCCTGGCTTGAGCGTCATGGCGAAATACCCTACCCCCCTTATATTACCGCGCGAGAAAGTGAAAAAGAACGCTACCAGACCGTCTTCAGCCAAACCCATGGTTCAGTAGCCGCCCCCACAGCAGGCCTACACTTTACCCCTGAGCTCTTTGAAAGTCTGGCTCAAAAAGGCATTGAAAAACTCGAGCTTACCCTGCATATCGGCATTGGCACCTTCTCACCTGTACGCACACAAAATATTCAGGAACATACCATGCACCAGGAATGGTATACCCTGCCCGCAGAAACAGCAGAGCGCCTGAATCAGCAACGACAGTCCGGAAAAAGAATTATTGCGGTGGGAACCACCTCTTTACGCACCCTTGAAACGGTCTGGCGTAAATTTGGTTCCTTTCAGGCCGACAGTGACGAAACCCGTATTTTTATTTACCCTGGCCAGTCGATTGAGGCCATTGATGGCTTGATCACCAATTTTCACTTGCCCCATTCCAGTTTACTGATGTTGGTCGCAGCCTGGATTGGACGCGAACGGATGATGAAACTCTATGCCGAAGCCATTCAGGAAAAATACCGTTTCTTCAGTTTCGGCGACGCCTCACTTCTGCTTTAAAACCGCAGGGCCGTGAAATAAGCTACAATATGGGCATCCTCATCAACAAAGGTTAACCATGCAAGAAGCCCTGGCAGCCATTCCTTTGGACTTTTTCCGCAATTTACGACAAAAAAACTACGATAAAGCTTGGAAATTACTGAGTACTTACAGCCAACGTCTGTTTGTGGAGACGCTGTATAAATCGCTAAAACCTGGGGCCTGCAGTTTAGAACGCCTGCAAACCGATTTTGAATCCGGCAAGGGCTGGGCTGAAAGCTATTGGAGCCAATTTACCCAGCATTTACAATTGGATCATTGGCTAAGTCAAAATTACAAAGAATATGGCGTCTCCCATCAACAGGCTTTGGTACGTGCAACTCCCTCGAATGCCCTTTTACTGGTTATTCAGGAAGAAAAAGGCTGGCGCTTTGGCTATTTTGAAACCTTTTTAGATAATTATTAATTTACAGAGAGATGATTCTATGCCTATTTCCCAGAAGTTACTCATCACAGCCTTGCTCATCGGCAGCTTAAGTGCCTGTCAGGCTGTTGACAATCTTCTCGTGGGCATTGGCGGCCCCCCTAAAAACCAAACTCCTTCCAGAAGCACCTCCACTTCAGCCAGCGAAAAATTTTCTTATCCTGATCTCTATCCTGTTCCCTACAGCGCCAAAGATCGTCAGTTTTTAGCGCGCTGGAATGGGCAAAGTTATGAAAATTTTTATATCAAAGGCATCAATTTAGGCATCGGACTGCCCGGAACCCAAGCAGGAGATCTGGCCGCAACCCGCGAACAATTTGCACGCTGGTTCAAACGCATGGGAGAGTTGGGCTTCAATAGCCTGCGTGTATATACTCTGCATTTTCCGATCTTTTATGAAGAGCTGGCCCGTTATAATGCGGCCCATGCCGATCACCCGATTTACCTGTTTCACGGGGTATGGCTCGATGAAGTAGAACAGGCCCATGATCTCTATGCCACGACCTCTCAGTTTGATGCAGGCATGCAGGAAGTGGTCAATGCCGTGCATGGCCAAGGCACCATTGCCACCCGCCAAGGGCGGGCCTTTGGTACCTATACCGCTGATATCTCCCGTTGGATAATGGGTTGGATTATCGGGCGCGAAGTGTCTCCGGATGAAATTCTCATGACCGATCAGAAACATGCAGATAAAACCAGCTACAGTGGTAAAAATGTCAAAATCAAAGGAACCGCAAGTGAGGTCTGGTGGACGGAACGGATCGACAGATTGATGGAGTTTGAACGCAATACCTACCACGTGGATCGCCCCATCAGTGTTTCCAGTTGGCCGACCCTGGATCCCTTGAAACACCCCACTGAAAATTCACAATATAGCCAAGAAGATATTGCCCAGATTGATTTGGGAAAAATTGAATTGCTCAATGCGCCGGCTGGCTATTTTGCAAGCTATCACGCCTATCCCTATTATCCCGACTTCATGAATGACAGCCCTGAATATCTCAAATACAGCGACAGTGAGGGCGTCAATAACTATATTGGCTATCTCAAAGCACTTAAGGCCCATTACCCTAAAATGCCCTTGGTCATCGCAGAATATGGTGTGCCTTCGAGCTGGGGCAATGCCCACTACAGCCCCAGTGGCATGCACCATGGGGGCCACGATGAAGAAGCCCAGGGGCGCTACAATGCCCGTTTAAGCAAAGATATTCATGAAAACGGCCTGGCCGGTGGCATGGTCTTTGCCTGGATCGATGAATGGTGGAAACGCACCTGGATTGTGGACGAACGCTCCATGCCGCGGGATCACTACCGTTTCTGGCATAACCTGACCTCCCCTGAAGAAAATTTTGGTATGATCGCATTTGATGTAGAAACACCCCCCACACAAGCCTTGGCAGAGGGCAAGGGCCGTATCCAGTCTGTCAAAACCTCAGCCGACGCCACCTTCTTTCATATCCGGCTGGAACTGAACAGCCCGCTGACCCCCCAGGAAGAACTCGTGATTGGGGTGGATACCTACCGCGATGATTTGGGAGAAGTGATCTTGCCCAATGGGGTTCGCACCGTGCGCCGCAATGAATTTGCGCTGCGTATTCAGGGCAACGAACGGGCCCACTGGCTGGTCACCCAACCCTATGATTTGGTCGGAATCTGGCATAACTCCTCAG
Source organism: bacterium (Candidatus Blackallbacteria) CG13_big_fil_rev_8_21_14_2_50_49_14 (assembly GCA_002783405.1). Taxonomy (NCBI): domain Bacteria; phylum Candidatus Blackallbacteria; species bacterium (Candidatus Blackallbacteria) CG13_big_fil_rev_8_21_14_2_50_49_14. Next base: position 183,775 of record PFGG01000035.1, read on the forward strand.
GCCCACAACAGATGTATCAGTCCCGCCCCACTGAAGGCGCTCCCTGGATGCCTGTGCGCTGGAAAAATGGTCAGGAACACGTCAGTACAGATGGCAGCCTGACCTTCCCCAATACCTTTTTCCCGATTGGCGAACTGCAGCTGCGCTTGCCTGGCAAACCGCAAAGCTCCAAAGATGCGGTTTTTCTCAATGGAAACAGTGTAGAGATCCGCCTGCCCTGGACCCTGCTACAGTTTACCGATCCCACCACCCTGACGGTTACCCACGATGATCGCGCTACCAAAGGCGTAAGAGAAACAGCGCCCTCTGAGGGCATTGGTCTCAGTGTCTCTTTGGGCAGTGAACTGCTTGAAACAGCACGCTATCGCTGGGCTCCTTGGAGCACTGCACCCGCAGTACAGGAACGGGAAAAAACGGGAGTCCATTTTCTGGCAGAAACACTCAAGAGCATTCCTGATCAACCTTAGTCTGTGGTTATCTCCTGGAGACCCTCTCCCACTTTAACCACCGCCAGGTTTTGCTGCTGAATATAGTCGAGAATATCTTTGTACTGCTGAAGCGAAGTGGTATACTCAAAATCGCCTTCGCCGTCTTTCAGATCGTGAAAGAGCAGAATCAACCAGGAATTGCTTTCCTTGGCCGCATCTACCCAGCTCTTCAGTTCAGCTGTCGTCGTACTCTTTGTAATCGGAAAAATACGCAAGCGGTAGCGATTGGCTGAACGGTCATTCAAACCTGCCAAACTGGTTCGCGCATAGCTCAAAAAGCGTTGGGTTTCTGTTTCTACTTTTTCATTGAAATCGCCATAGGGATAGCCTATCCCCTGGGGCTCCATCCCCTTTTTACGCAACCAATCGGTTGAGTAACGCAATTCATTGATAATATCATTCTCTTTCAAAGACGTCATCAAAACATGGCTGAAAGAGTGGGTTCCAATTTCATGACCTGCGGTATAAAGGCTTTTAATCGCTGCGGTATCGGCATAAACCCCTTTTGTGTTTTCTGCAAAACGGGGCACCACATAATAGGAACCTTTCATGCCCCGTTTTTCCAATTCGGCCTTCCCCTCCTGAGCAGAGGTGGCCCAGATATCATCAAAACTGATGCTGATTAAAGGGCGTTTTAAAGGCTGAGCTGACACTTCCACCCATTGATGGTGATCCGTATGTAGCCAACCATTGCGATCAAGCACATGCATCACCGTCGGATCACAGGTTTGACCGCTGGGCACATAAAAGCGAAAACTGTTGCGCTGCCAAACAGGAGAGGCATGGGATTGCCAAGCCGTTCGGTAACTGTTTTCACCTGTCAGGGTATCTTTACAGGCAATAATCAAGCGGTTGCGTCCATCTGAACGATAGAAGTCACTGTACTCATACCACTTTCCACCCAGCAAATGCCGGGCTGGAGCCACCCATTTACCATCTCCTTCTCCTGAATAGGCTTCAATGCGTGCCGAAAGATATTTCTGTCCCGAATAAGCCCCCGTACTTTCCCAGCTTAAATAAACCTTCGAAGCACCCCAAAAATCAGGGGCCCAATCAGCGGGCTCAGAATCCGTTCCGGCTTCAGCGCCGGGATTGGCAATCAAATTGCCTTGAGCCGGGCTCAAAAGCGCAGAACTTCGCGCCGCAATGGCAGAGGCAGGCAGCGCAGTCGGCACAGGCGCAAGCGAAGGAGAGGGAGAAGAAATATTTGCAGTGGGAACAGACGCCGGCTGGCAGGCTGCTCCACTCAAAACAAGAGCAAAAACAAGCAGATGAAATCGGTGCATCAAGAATACCTTTTGAAGTGAAAACTATTTTCTGATATTACCAGAAAATAACTTGAGCAGCGCTGAATTTATTCCTCTTCGGGCACTGTTTGGCGGTACAATTCGCGCAATAACTCTTCTTTTTCTTCCAGCATAGCTTTAAAAATATCTCTGAATTTGGAATAAAAATCGTAGACATTGTGTTTGAATTTGTCTTCGCGCTGCTGAAAATCCTGTACCAATTGCTCGTATAAAGCACGCGCGTGCTCTACTTCTTGCGCACGGGCCTTGCGCTCCCGCAAAAGCCCTTGTAATAATTCATTTTTTTCACGCCGCTCCCGCAAGAGCATCTGTTCCTTGTCTTGAAGGGCTTCACTGTATTTATCCATTTGCTCACGCAGCAAAGCATTGGCATGTTCAATATTTTCCATCAAACTTTCATAACTGCTGCGTTGCTTGTCCTGTGCACGCACAGCCGTACGCAATTGCTGCAGTTCTTCACGCAGACCGTGCAAGAGTTCATCTTTATGGCCCAACTCTTCACTGAGCTGTTCCAAGCTGGATTTCACATTTTTGATCTTGTAAAAAATACTGGCCGGCATGCCAAAGGCCATTTGCCGACAGTAAAGATCTTCGCTGTCTAAGGCTGTTTCGAGAATCTCAATGGCTGGAGAATCCGTGAGATCAATCGCTTCATAATTGGCAAATAAAACCAAAAGCCGGGCTGCTTTGACCCGCACCCGCTCACTGCTGTCTCGCAACAAACGCTTAAGCGGAATTTCAATGCCCTGATCAAGATAGGCAATATTACAATCCAGTACATCCAAAGCCAAAAGACGCAATTGCGGATCCTCCTGAACCAGAGAATCCAAAGAAAAGCGAATGGCCTGCTCAGGATCTTTTTCCGAAAAACGATGAATCACGCGAATTCGCGCCAAACTGTCAGGATTCATCAACTCCTGATAGGCCAAAGGATTGCGAAAAACGGCATCCAGTGAATAACGGGCCTGCTCAGGTTCTTTTTCGCCCATCGCATCCAGCAGCGCCAAAATACTTTTTTTATCTCCGGTCCGGGCTAAAAAATCCCAACCGCGCAAGCGCACCAAAGACGCATCAGCCTGCTCTGAATTCAACGTGTAAGTTCCTCTACCAGCGGATCGACCAGGCTTTCATAGCCCGCGTTGCGAATACGCAGCAAACGCTCAAAGGCATACTCGACCACATCCTGTTCGGTGTCGCGAATAAAATCAACCAGCAAAGGCACCACGTGCCCATAGAGCAGGTAGGTTTGCCCCATGTAACACAGCACATCAATCAGGTATTTGCGCAAAAGACGATTGCTTTCGCGGTGCGTTTCCAATAAGTCCAGCCAGGCCAAGGCATCGTCAGGCCCTTTGATAATATCACAGAGATCGCGGATCAGAAGAGCGCGAATACTGATCTCCTCATGATTTAAGACCGCCTTGAACAAGGGTTTGCACAATTTCACTTCCGGTGCGCCCGGCAAATGCATCAAACTCAGCATTTCTCTTACAGCCGCCAATTGCTGACTGCGGGAGCCCTGTTCCAAGACATCCTGCAAATGCCGCGCAGGAAAGGCCTGTGGCACCACGGGTTCTGAAACAGACCTGCGCACAGGATGAGAACGTCGCATTGATTTACTCACAAAAGCAATCACTCCTTCTTTCCAGGAAGACTTGGGCACCGAGCTTGGTTCAGAGGTCTTCCAATGCAAGGGTGGGCCAGGAAACCAAGGCAAAGTGTTCAGCCGTTTATGCCACTGCGCTTCAGGGGGAATGAGCTGACACACTCGCCAATTGCCTGTATCCGTTATAAAAATTCTGCCCAAGGCATCAATCGCAATGCCTTGGGGTCGGCAAAACTGATCCTGCTCATTCCAGGGAGTTTCAGCATTGCGGTAACCCGCCACCGTCGAAACCCAACCTTCAGGAGAAACACGCCGAATACAGTGGTTCTGACTGTCCACCCAATAGAGGTGCCCTTGATCGTCCAAGGCCAAACCTGCTGGTTTTTCAGTAGAAAAAGCAGCAGCCTCCTCTGGCTTATATCGCAAGGAGATCAGACTCAGCTCCCCTGAGGGAGAAAACTTAATCAATTGACGCTGTTCCAATAAATAGAGGCAGCCTTGACGGTCCAAAGCCAAATCCAGCCAACCATCTCCACGCGAGCGAACACCCGACAGCAAAGAAAAAGGCTTGAGAGCATTCTCCCGCTCACAGAACCAAGGGTTAAACGGCTTGTATTCATCGCCCTTGCGATAGGGTTTCCAACTGAACTGTCCTGCTTCTTCCACCAAAATTTCACTGTCTCCAGCAAGAGAAAGACGGCAGACCGCCAGATAATGCTGATGGTTTAAATTCAATTCAGTCGTAAAATAAACAAAATCATCCGGCCCGCAGCCAATGCCACCCAAGGGACGGCCTGGAATATTCAGGGTTTCGGTTTCCCCCTCTGGACTGACTTTTCGCAAACAGGCGTTTTGACTGTCCACCACATAGAGATCTCCCTGGGCATTCAAAGCCAAACCCGTGGGGTGGTTAAAACGCGCCTGTAAACCTTTGCCATCGCACAGTCCGCGCTCTCCATTGCCTGCAAGCGTGGAGACTTTTCCCTGACGAGAAAGTTTGCGAATACAATGGTTCAAACTGTCCGCGATATAGAGAACGCCTTGGGAATCCACCACCAGACCCGTGGGTTTATTAAACAAAGCTTGACGTGCCTTGCCATTGCGAAAACCACTGCGCCAGACAGGCACACGTTGTGGAAAGGCACGCAGACCTTGGCGCGCGATCACTTGATCCTGACGCCCTGCAACCGTTAAAACTTCAAAGGCAGAACGCTGAACCACTTGGGGCAGGGGGGCTCCAGGCCAAGGAATAGGCGCATAAGGCCCCTCCTGAACCGGCAAGGTGATCCGGAAAGCAGCAGGAACCCCTAATTTTGCATAGATAGGCAGATTTTTTGAGCGCATACTTTTATTATAATGAAAGAATCGTTTTTTTCATCCGCTCATTAACCAAGATTTTACCCTGAAATGCAGATTTTTCAAAATCTGGTTGAGAAACCTAGTTTTCTATCGCTTTCATCACTTCGAAAACAGGCTCTAAACGCCCAAAAGGTGCGCTGATCTGAATTCCCTGAATATGGGGGCGCAAAAACCTGACCATTTCCTGTGCAATGCGAACCCCTTCCTCCCGACCTTCACCGCGCTCTTCAGCCTCATACATGCGCTGCATAATGACCTCAGGAATCACCACACCCGGCACCTCGTTGTTCATAAACTCGGCATTGCGATAGCTGGCCAAAGGCCAGATTCCCGCTAAAACAGGGATACGGTGCGAGGCTGTTTTGCTCAAAAATTCTAAAAGCGCTTCCACATCAAAAACCGGCTGGGTAATCGCATATTCAGCCCCCGCTTCCACCTTGTAAAAATAGCGGCGAATCTCACGTTCCAGATCCACAGCACAGGGGTTAACACCCACGCCAATGAAATAGCCTGTGGGCTTGCCGATAGGGTTTTGCCCCAAATCATAGCCGTGATTCAACCCCTTCACAATATTGGTCAAACCAATGGCATCCACATCAAAAACAGCGGTTGCATCTGGATAATCCCCCAATTTAGGTGGATCTCCTGTAATCAGGAGAATATTGTGAATTCCGGCACTGTACAAGCCCAGCAAGTCAGACTGCATGCCCAATAAATTGCGATCCCGACAGCAATAGTGAGGAATAGGTTCGATACCGATCTGCTGATGCATCAGGATCGAAAGAATCTGGTTGCTCATGCGGGCCGAAGCCCGTGGCCCATCAGGCAGATTAATCGCATCTACCCCATGCGCATAGAGCTCACGGGCTTTTTCAAGAATGGCCGAAGGCTCACAGCCCTTGGGAGGGGTCAACTCTACACTGACCACAAAACGCCCAGACGCTATTGCTGCGGCTAGGCGTGATTTTTCAGCAAGCGGCACAGGAACAATATCCAAATCAGGAGCAACGGTGCGTTTTTGCTCCTGTTGCATCAGCGCGCGCATGGGTTGCAGTGCTTTCACCGAACGGGCAATTTCACGGATATGTTCTGGCGTCGTGCCACAACAACCCCCTAAAACTTGAACCCCCGCTTTGATCAGCTTACGGGCATACGAAGCCATGTATTCAGGCGAACAAAGATAGATCGTGCGATCCTGAAAGATCCGGGGATGCCCAGCATTGGGTTGAGCCGCCAAAGGTTTGTCTGTCCACTGTGACATGTTTTGAATGGCTTCCAGCATCGGCTTGGGGCCCACGCTGCAATTCAAGCCCAAAATATCCACATCGAGGGCATCCAAACGGGGGGTAAAGCGCTCTGGGGGTGTGCCATAAATTGTATTGCCGTCATCATCCACCGTGACAGAAGCCAAAATGGGCAAATCACTGTGCTTGCGAATCGCCGCTACCGCCTGTGTCAATTCATCGAGATTGGTAAAGGTTTCTACCACAAACAGGTCTACCCCGCCCTCTAGAAGAGGCAAAACCTGGGCTTCAAAGGCTTCTTGAGCTTCAGCAAAAGACGTCGGCCCCAAGGGTTCTATCCGCACCCCCAAAGGGCCGATCGAACCAGCAACATAGGCCAGTTCGCCTGCCGCTTTACGGGCAATGCGCGCACCAGCCAAGTTAATCGCATGCACCTGATCCACCAGACCATGGGCTTTGAGTTTATAGGGGTTGGCACCAAAGGTATTGGTTTCAATCACCTCAGAGCCAGCTGCCAGATACAATTCATGCACCTCTTGAACCAAGCCTGGGTTCTGTAAATTGACCAGGTCAAAGCTGGTGTTCAGAAAAATTCCTTTGCTGTACAGCATCGTTCCCAACCCCCCATCAAAGAGGATCAGACGGCCACTGGCCAAAAGCTCACGAAAAGGAACTGGCATGAATATAAATCTCCTTACTGATACACCGCATCAAGTCTGGGTGTATTGTAACAGAGGCGGCAAACTCAAGCCTTCCCGATAAAAAAGATTATAGGTATCAAAGGGAATGATGCGCCTCGCATCAGGCGTGACCATATGCACACAGCTCTTTTTGACACTGCGGATATCCAAATCCCAGGCATCCATAAAGCGCATGATGATGATGCGAAACAGGTTTTGATAACCCATGCCTTCAGGCACAGGAATCTGAGGCAGACAACAGAGCAATTGGGCTGCAGCCTCAGGCGAATGGGCTGTTGAAAAGAGTTTTAAAAACTCCTCATAGCGAATCGTATTGCCCTGTGCTTCGGGGTCCACCAAACGGGTCATCGGAATCACGCGATCCGGTAATTTCAAGGCATAGGCCATGGCAATACAATCCGGGTGACAGGGAACCGGTAAAATATCTTCAGCAGAAAAAAGCGTATGCTGCTGCAAAATTTTTGAGCGCACTTCACTCAAGGTCAGACGATCACGGGCAGGGTCATAGTTTTCCAGCCTTCCGGCTTCTTGAACCGGCTGAAAAGTCACCCCCCGCACACAGGGTTGTTTGAGGGCAAAATCAATCATTTCACCCATTTCATGATCATTCAGCCCTTTTTTAAGCGTCACCACAAGGGTGGTTGAAATGTCCAGTTCATTCAAATGCGCCAAAGCCTTGCGCCGAATCTCACGCAGGTCTTCTCCGCGCAAAGCTTGAAGGGGCTCGGCCTGTAGAGAATCAAACTGCAAATAGAGTTCAAAGCCTGGCATATAGTCTGCCAAACGCTCAGCGAAAGCACGATCACGGGCAATCCTCACCCCATTGGTATTGACCATCAAATGGCGAATCGGACGGGCCTTGGCCTGATCCAGAATTTCAAAAAAATCGGGGTGCAAGGTAGGTTCTCCCCCGCTGATCTGAACCACATCGGGTTGGCCTTCGTTGGCCACCACCCGATCCAGCATGGCAATCACCTGCTCCAGAGAACGGTGCTTGCGGCCCGGTGCTGAGGCCGCATAACAAATCGGACAGGTCAAATTGCAGGCATCGCTGATTTCAATCAGGGTCAGGCACGAATGTTGCTCATGATCTGGACACAAGCCACAATCATAAGGGCACCCCCGACTCATCGGGGTATTGAAAGCCTGTGGCATCTGTCCGGGTTTGAGAATATTCCGCGTTTGCAGATAATAATCAACGTCTGTTCCAATCAAAACTTTTTGCACCCCGTGTTGCGGGCAAAACTTTTGCAGAAACACCTGCTGACCCTGAAACAATACTTTGGCTTCTACTTTTTGAAAACAGGTGGTGCAAATCCCATTGGTAAGCTCATGAAAAATATAGGGGCGATCCATGCAAGGGCCTTTCAATTTCGGGTAAAATCAACCGGAAAAAAATTAATCGGCAAACAGTGGTTCAATCAAGGAGAGGTAAGCCGAATTGAGGGGGAGGGAATCGCTGAGCAAGGAACCACTTGTCCATTGCGATCCCGGCAAACAGGCCTTGGGGGCACCACCGGCTGGGGATAGAGAGAAGAACAGGCCTCTGAAGCAAACCAGGCCACAAAAACCAATAATCCCAATCCCAAGAGTACCTGCTTGGGTTGCTTGATTCGAATCGCCATTTCTTGACTCCGCTGTTTTGATATTTTTTTTATTATACCCGTTGAGTCAAGTGTCTCCAGGACAATCTGTGCTTTCAGAATGTCTGCTCAACGTCGGGGAGGCTGAACATAGACTGGGCGCGGCCCTTCCTCAAAGGCGTAGAGTTTGCCATCTGAAGTTCCCACAAATAAATAAGGCCCTACAATCATCGGGCTGCCCAAAATCTCCCCCTTGGTCACGGCATAGCCCTGCACATTGCCCGTCAGCCGATCCAGAATATAGACCAGTTTATTTTCACTGCCCACATAGACATGTTTTTGAGTCGCGACCGGAGCTGTCAACGCCTGGGTAGAGCGAAAACGCCATTGCAGCGCCAACTCCCGCGTATCAAAGGCATACAAATATTTCTCACCCGTAATTAGAAGCTGATGCTCTGCCAGCGCCAAATCTTTACGGATCCGATCATTGGGAATTTGAAAACGCCAGTCAATTTTACCCGTCATGGGAATCAAACTGTAAAGATAACCCGCTTCTGTTCCCACATACACACGTCCCTCTCCCCAAAGTGGCGTGGTCATCGGTTTACTGTCCAACTCAAAGGACCAACGCAGCTCCCCGGTCTTGCGATCCAGAGCCTGAAGCGAAGGCGGCTCTGAAAGCGCAATAAAAAGCAGATCATGTTCCAGCGCAAGGGTCGGCATGGTTTGGACAGCCCCCTTGAGAGGTCGCTCCCAAAGAGGTTTGAAATCAGGCAAAGAAAGGGCTGTCATCACGCTTAAAACATCAGCAGGTGCAGACAAGGGCGGATCGGCATTAAAATAAACGGTTTCCTGAGCCGCTAAGACAAAGGGCGCACGGTTCAGAATTTCGCCGGTCTGTCTTTCCCAAATTCTTTTACCGCCAGCACGCTCCCAGGCATAGACAAAATAGTAGGGTGTCCATGTTCCCCCCAAAAGATGCTCTCCATAAAATACAGGGCTACTGCCCAAGCCACCCTGGCCAATCTCCTCTTTCCAAAGCATTTGCCCCGTTTCAGGATCGACCAGATACACCCAACCATCACGCGAAGTCAACGCCAACTGCCCTCCGGCAAGAACAGGTGCTTCCACAATCCGTCCTTTGGTTTCAAAGGTCCACTTTTCTTTTAATGGGGGTTCAGGCCCCGCAGGCACATACCCTTGATGGCCTTGATTCGCCTGATAGACAGGCCATTCTTCAGCATAGGGTGGACGCTGTGGCGCACAAGAAATCAAACTGAATAAAACAAAAACCGTCAGGCAAAACTGCGTGAAATAAGACATGGGATTCCTTTCAGACTTTGCTTTGCAAAGCCTCCTGCAGAGCTTTCACCATTATATCTGGCCCGCTCTTTCTCACCGAGACCGTCAAACACAATTGGTTCTGCAAATACGCTGCCAAACCGGGCAAATCAGCCTGTTCCCCAAAAAGTAAAACCTCTGTCACCTTCTGTTTGGGTTCTGAAAACTGCTGTTCAAGCTGTAAGCGGCAGAGATTGACCAAAGGCTGAAAAGCAGCCTCGGCCAAGGGAGCAAGTTCTTCTGCAGTGATCATCTGGTACTGTATTTTGCCTTCGCGATCCACACCCTTCAAGGTCAATTGATCCTGAACCTGTGCCAACCCCCCCAGACGCTGCCAGGCGGAACCTGCTGCCAGTGAATCAATTTTCAAACCGTACTGCTGAAATACATATTGCATCAGACGACGCGATAAATAACGACCGTACCCCACTGCCAGAGGAGGATGAAGGGGGGCTCCCAAACTGCACTCTGCCAAACCCTCCTCAATAAACAAAATCAGGTCTGTGGAGCGAATCCCTGTCAAATGCGCAAGGCAACTCAAAGGAGAACACAGACTGAGCGAAGCCAGATTCAAACGCTCCCGCAATAGGTGCCAAAAAGCGCTGTAATAGGCATCGCCTAAATTCAAAACCGGCAAAAGCAATTGACAACGAGAAAGCGGAATGATCGTTGCAATAAAACTTTGAAGAAAAGATTTGATCTCCTGGGGTTGCCAACCCATCTGCCAGAGTGGAGAGCCCTTGCCACTCAAAAGGGCCGAATTTCCCCAAATCAGGGGTTTATTGTTGGCCACAGGTCGCACCAAACAAGCCGCTTCCCTGGCGATCAAACCATGTTCCCGATCCACCAGCAAAGCTTCCTCGGGGCTGAACCACAAGCCCAAGCAACGCTGCTCACGCCGAAATGAAAAACCAACCATTTCAAACTCGAATCAGGCGAGAACCACGCTGCGCCCAGGCAATACTCTCAACCAGGCCCAGCAGACTCATATGCATCAGAATAGCCGTTCCACCATAACTGAAAAAAGGCAAGGGCACCCCCGTTACAGGCATCATATCCATATTCATGCCCATATTGATTAAGAGATGCATCAGTTCAAGAGCAGCTACACCACTGCAGACATAAAGTTCGGCAGACTCAGAGCAATGGTAGCCCACCCAAAGGATTCGGGCCAATAAAAGCATAAAGAGAAAAATCACCAAGCCAGCAACCACAAAGCCCCCTTCTTCTGCCAAAGCAGAAAAAATAAAATCAGTATGCTGCTCGGGCACATAGCGCAACTGAGTTTGGCTCCCCTTCATAAAACCTTGTCCCCAAAAGCCTCCTGAACCCACTGCAATTTTCGATTGCGCCACTTGGTACCCTGAACTCATCACATCGGGTTCGGGCGCCACAAAAGTTAAAATACGTTGTTTTTGATAGGGCTGCAAATGCTCCCAACCCCATTGGGCCAAACCAGGAATGCCAATATTCAAAGCCAGCAAAAGACTGCCGATCAAAATCCCCAGGGTGGCAGAAATCCGATGCCAGCGCGCCCAGATAAACCAAGCAAACCAAAGGGTGATCCCCCCCAGCACATAGGCCAGCCAAAACCAACTGTGGCTAAAATACAAACTCAAACTGACAACAGGCGTAAACAGCGTCATCAAAACCAAAGAAGACAACCTAGAAACCATCAACATGCTAATAAAAATGCCAATTAAAATCAGGGAAGTGCCCAGATCCGGTTCTTTATATATCAAAAGAAAAGGCAAGCCGATATGTGCAAGCAAAAGCAGAAGTTGCTTGAAATCAAAGCGTTGAATCAGACTGAGATGGTGGGAGAGGGAAATGATCAAAACCAATTTTGCCAGTTCAGAAGGCTGAAAAGACAGGGGACCCAAATAAAGCCAACGCTGAGAGCCAGCGATCACCGGGCCAATCACCAGCACCAAAGCAAGAAAAATAATCACAATTGCATAAAGTGGGATCACCAAAGAGCGCAGAACATGGTAGCCCACAAAGGCAACGCCAAAGAAAACCAAATAGCCCAAACCCAAAGAAATCAGATGCCGGATAAAAATCCCCATATTGCCTTCGGCGTGCACTTGAACACTCCAAACACATAAACTGCTCAAGCTGAAAAACACAGCCACCAGCAAAAGTACGGGTAAGCTCTGAAACCAAACAGGCCGTGCACGCCTCATGGTTGCTTCTCCTTTTCAACCTTGGCCAAGGGTCGCTCCAAAAGATAATTCAAGATCTGCTTGGCCAAAGGAGCGGCCTTGCCGCCTCCGCTACCCCCATGCTCCAAAAAGACAGTCATCGCATAGCGGGGATGATCCGTGGGGGCATAAGCGACAATCCAGGCGTGGGTGGGCTTACCAGGAATCGTCTCAGCTGTTCCTGTTTTTCCTGCCACCCCAAAATGCTTCAATTTCATGGCCTTTGCCGTTCCATATGAAACGGCCCCTTCCATGCCTCTGCGCACCACCTCCCAATGACGGGGTTCAATCCCCGAAATCCAACGCTGGTGTTTTTCTGGTTCGGCAGTATAGATAGACTTACCCGTATTGTCCAAAATTTCCTGCAAAAGATAAGGGCGAGGCATTTTTCCCCCATTGGCAATCGTGGCCACCATCCGTGTCGCCTGTAAAGGAGTCATTTGAACAAAACCCTGTCCAATAGAAGCATTGACAGAGTCTCCGGGTAACCAATCACTGTGATAAACCTTTTTTTTCCATGCCTTGTCAGGGATCAAGCCTGGATGCTCGCCTTGTAATTCAATGCCTGTGGGTTGATCCAATTCAAAAAGACGGGCATGGTCCCGGATCGGCTCAATCCCCATTTTCAGAGCCAATTCATAAAATACAGTATCGATCGAATGCGCCAATGCTTTGTAAATATTGACAATACCAAAGCCTGTCCGATTCCAGTCATAGAAAATATGGCCCCCCACATTCAAAGAACCCCGACTGTAAAAGGTCTGCTCAGGGGTAAGATAACCTTCCTGCAAAGCAGCCAAAGTCGTAATCATCTTAAAAATTGAACCCGGAGGATAGGGATTCAGCGTGCGATCTAAAAACGGAAAATAACGGGTATTCTGTAAGGTCTTCCACTCTTCCTGGGTTAAGCCTTCTGTAAATAAATTCAAATTATAAGAAGGATTGCTGACCATCGCCAAAACAGCCCCGGTATCAGGCTCCATCACCACAATTGCGCCGGGTGCCTTACGGGCCTGCAGTAATTGCATACAATATTGCTGTAAAGACTTATCCAAAGTCAGTTTCAGGCTATGCCCAGCTTGCGGAGGAATCGTTTCAGTCTGTTTGTTTTGATTTTTATTGATGTTTAAGGAATACAGCGATTGGCCATCTTTGCCCTTTAAATAGCGCTCATAGAGACGCTCAAAGCCACTTTTCCCCACCAAAGCACCCGGTCGATAATCTTTATAACGGGGCAATTTTAATTCCTCAGCCGTAATCTGTCCCATATACCCCAGAATATGAGAGGCCAATTCATTTTCAGGATAAAACCGTTCAAGCTCTGTCACCACCTCAACCCCAGGCAGACGGCTTTGATTCTCAGAAATCATCGCCAAAGCTTTACTGTTCAGATTATGCGCAAGGTAAATCTGCTCTTCGCTGTCAAAACGCACTCTGGCAAGCAATTCCGAATAGGGCAATTCCAAATAATGGGAAAGTCGCTGCAAGGTTTGGTAAGCCTGCTGGGTGGATAAGCGCCCAGGATGAAACAAGAGCGAGTGTGAAAGTTTATTGGTTGCTAAAATCTTACTTTGCCGATCATAGACCATGCCCCGAGGTGCAAGTAAGGGCATGGAACGCATTCTGTTTTTTTCGGCTCGCGCACTGAGTTCTTCGTGTTGAACAATTTGCAAGGAAAACAGACGAAATAAAAGCAAAAAACCAATCAGAATAACAGCTGCAAAAATCCAGAGAATGCGCCGGTGCGTGCGGGCTTTATAATAATCAAAATCGTAGAGAGAAGCGCCTGAGTCGAAATTGCTCATGCCCCGGTCATCTCCGACCGGAAACTCAAAATGATTGAAGCAGACGGGGCAGGTCTGTCTTCAGCAGACGTTCGAGTTCATCAGAACGGGTACTGTCATAATAACCCCTGATCTGCAATTGAGAATCTACCAGCACAAACTTCTGGCTGTGCAAAAAGGGTTGTGCCTCGTCTTGCTTGGTTTGAGCACTGGCAGACTCATGATGTGCATGCGCGGCAGGAACAGGCTCGAGCGCCTGAACAGGCAAATGAAACTCTTTTTGCGCCAGTCGATAAAGGGCTTCACGGGGCCCTGTCAAAAACTTCCAGATTTTAGCATCAGCCTGAAACCGGGCAGCATATTCTGTCAGTTTTTGAGGGGTATCTCTTTCAGGGTCTACACTAAAAGAAACCAAATGCACATGCTCTTTACCCGAGAGCGCCTGTTGAAGGCGGGCCATTTCAGCGGTCATGAGCGGACACTCTGTCGTACAACTGGTATAAATAAAATCGGCAATCCAAACCCGACCTTTTAAGGCCTCAGATCCCCAAGCTTGTCCATTGCGTTCCATAAATGAAAAGGAGTTCAGACTGCCATAGACAGGCAATTGTCCCGAAACACGCTGAGCCTCAACTCGAACAGCAGGCGGTTCTGCACTTTCAGCCAAATTTTGGGAGGGCTGACGAATCGCATAACAAGCAGAAGATACCAGAAAAGCAAGCAGAGCAAGCGCTATAAACTGAGAAAAAAAGGGGACTTCTTGATCCTTCTCCATGATAGGTTATCCTTTTTAGGCTGGCAAACAATTCACAAACATCATAACAAAGAGCAGGCACAGGTAGAAAATTGAAAAGAAGAAAAGTTGGTAAGCCCGTTTGGAAGTGACGGGTTGAAAAATAAATTTGATTGTCAAACCCAAATAGGTAATTCCCAACAAAGCCGCAACCCCCATATAAATAGGCCCGGTCACGCCCAACCAAAACAGTGAAAGACTGGCAGGCAAAAGCAAAACCGTATAGATCAGCATTTGTCGTTTGGTTACGGCTTCACCTTTGACCACAGGCAACATGGGAATATTCACACGGCGGTATTCTTCACTGCGAATCAGGGCAATCGCCCAAAAATGAGGCGGTTGCCAAAGATACATAATAATAAACAAAGCAAGGGCTGTGGTATCAATGCGACCCGTTACGGCGGTTACCCCTAAAACCGTAGGCAGCGCCCCTGAAATCCCTCCAATAGAGGTACAAAGCGGGCTCCAACGCTTAAGCCAAATGGTATAAATCACGACATAAAAGAAATTGGTAAACAAGGCCAATGCGGCCGTCAACATATTCACAGTCAGACTTAAAAAGACAAATGAACTGAGCCCCAAAAAAGTCCCCAACCAGAGAGCCACCTGAGGAGACAGCCGTCCTGTGGGCAAAGGTCGGTTGCGCGTACGCTGCATATGTTGATCAATTTCACGGTCAATAAAATTATTAAAAGCACTGCTGGAGCCCGATGCCATCCCAACCCCCAAAAGGGTTGAAATGACCAGTAAAAGTGGAGGAACACCTCTGACTGCCAGCCACATTCCAGTAAAAGTAGTAATCAAAACTAAAAAAGTAATCCGTGGTTTGGTTAAATCATAGGCATCGCGCAGCCATTGACGGATTTGAGTTTGCGGTGGAGCCAAAGATGCTGGCTCTGACGATAAGGTCATATTTCCCTGTTCAAGCATTTCACTTATGATTCCCGGTTCATGATACTGAGTTGGGCAGTCAGAGCAAAGACTTCTCTTTGAGCAAGATATTTCAAATTATATCTTCAGTTTGCACTTTCTAATGAAATATTTAAATTTAATCAATAAAAAGCATCAATGTGCACTGCCAATCCCAAGAGAATTCTGTCTGGAAAGTCCATACTGCTTCTAAAAGTCAGTTTACCACGGACCTAGCTTGATTTTGTCTGAATCCCCCTGCTTTTTAATCACAAACCAGGGAAGGAATTCAGAGACTCCAAAACAGCCAGTTCAGTCTTCTCGAGCATTCGCTTCTTGATTTGTCAATATGAAATGGGGGAGCCAAAATGCTGATACATATCAAAATAATTTTTGACCTGTATCAAAGGGTGTTTTTCAAGCTTATTTATACAATAAAGGGTGTTTATATTTTAAGGGAATTCTTAGTATCCAAAGGCGTACAGACATAATTCCCTCCGCCCAGGAATAATTACCTCATTTTTAATGGGCGAATCGATCTTTCCAAATCTTGTTTTCTAAATGTTTTTGAAAAGGAACTGACAGGGATGAATTTCTTACCTTTGCCAGAAAATATCTCCACATTTGGAGTGGAGTTAGACTCGCTTGCCCACCTGATCACGATTATTACGATGACAGCTTTTGTAATAGCAGAAGGTATTTTGTTCTATTTCATTCTGCGTTTCCGTAAGAAAGCCAATCAGAAAGCCAGCTATATTCCAGGAAATAACTGGAAACAATTGCGTTGGATCTTTATCCCCTTGCTCGTTGTCGTAGGTTTCGATTTTCTTATTGATGAAAAGAATACCCATGCCTGGACCATGATTAAACAGGAAATCCCTGAAAAAAAACACTATGAACTGGTTGAAATTACAGGTCAACAGTTTTCATGGCTTTTCCGTTATCCCGGCAAAGACGGTTTACTGGGTACCGTTGATGATTTCACCAGTACCAATGAATTGCATATCCCGGTCAATGAGACGATTGTCTTCTATCTAAAAGCCAAAGATGTTTTACACAGCTTCTACGTTCCCAATATGCGTTTTAAACAGGATGCTGTTCCAGGCCGAACCATCAAGGGTTGGTTTGATTCAACAAAAACAGGCACCTTTGATATTGCCTGCGCTGAAATCTGCGGCGGAGGTCATAGCATCATGAAAGCCAGCCTGATCGTTCAAAACAAACAAGACTATCAAAATTGGATCGAACAAGAATCGGCAAAAATCAAATTACCTGCCCCTGGAGATCTGAAAGCCCCCGTTGCTTCGCCGAGCCCGACAGCGGCCGAACATGGAACAGCCAGCTCCCATTCCACGGAAGCGGCCCAACCAGCAGCAAAAACGATCAGTGGAGAACAACTGCTCAAGGATAAAGGCTGCCTCGGCTGCCACACCTTAGACGGCTCTAAACTGGTAGGCCCAACCTATAAAGGTTTAGTCGGTCGAAAAGAAACAATCCTGACACAGGATAAGGAACATGAAATTACCGTCGATGAAGCCTATCTTCGCCGTTCTATTCAAGAACCCAATGCTGATATCGTCAAAGGCTATTCAGCTCTGATGCCTCAAACCCCACTGAGTGAAGAAGAGCTGAATACGATTATAAACTACCTGAAAGAATTAAAATAAGGAGCAGCTGGTGAACTATGGCCACTGAAGTAATCCAACACTCAGTATCTCCACATGAACATCATGAACTGAGTTTCTGGCGCAAATATATTTTTTCAACTGATCATAAAGTCATCGGCATGCAATACCTGCTCACAGGACTGCTGATGGTATTCTTGGGCGGATTTTTCGCCTATGTCTTTCGCATGCAATTGGCCTTTCCTGGTCAAGCCATTCCTGGCTTTGGAAAGTTAGACGCCAATACCTACAATATGCTGATTACCATGCACGGCACCATTATGATCTTTTGGGTTGCCATGCCTGTTCTTGTTGCAGCTTTCGGAAACCTGCTGATTCCAACGATGATCGGCGCAGATGATATGGCGTTTCCAACCCTCAACATGATTTCCTACTGGGTTTTCTTCATCAGTACAGTCGTGCTGATTCTATCGATGGTTTTACCTGGTCCCATGGCCACGGGGTGGACAGCCTATCCACCGCTTTCAGCCAATGCCTACCCCGCCAAAGTAGATTTTTGGGGAGGCATTGGTGGCAGTCTCTGGATTTTGGCTGTTGCGCTTGAGTTCATTGCCTTCCTGATTGGGGGGATTAATTTCCTGGTAACAACCTTCAATATGCGGGCTCCAGGCATGAAACTAATGGATATGCCCATTACCGTCTGGATGATGGATATTGCAGTTCTGGTCTTCATGTTTTCAGTGGGCCCTCTGGTAGCGGGTGCTGTCATGTTGCTCTTTGACCGTGCTTTTGGAACAGGCTTCTATAACCCAGCGGCAGGGGGAGATCCGATTCTCTTCCAACACTTTTTCTGGTTCTTTGGGCATCCAGAAGTCTATGTCATTCTCTTACCAGGTTTGGGAATGGTGGCTGAGATACTGGCAACCATGTCGCGTAAACCTCTATTCGGCTATAAAGCCATTATCTATGCCTCAATCATTTCTGGCTTCCTTTCATTTATTGTTTGGGCTCACCACCAGTTCATTGCTGGTATCGATCCCCGCATGGCTGTCTTTTTCAGTATTACCACTATCATGATCTCAGTTCCCTTCGCTGTTTGGATGTTTGCCGCTATTGCAACCCTTTGGAAAGGATCGATCACCTTAAATACTCCCATGCTTTTCGCTTTGGGTTTTATTGGTGAGTTTTTGTTGGGCGGTGTAACAGGTATTTATCTGGGAGCCAGCGCCTTTGACATCTATGCACATGATAACTATTTTGTAGTTGCACATTTCCACTATGCCTTGATTCCCGATGTTTTCTTTGGTGGACTGGCTGCAATTTATTTCTGGTATCCCAAATTCATCGGACGCATGTATAACGAAACGCTCGGTAAGATTCACTTTTGGCTTACAACGATTGGTTTCAATATGATCTTTCTGCCCTTATTTTACAATGGTTTCAAAGGTCAACACCGGCGTATTTTCGACTATTCAGCCTGGCCCAACCTCATGGCTCCAGACTTGGTTCAAAACCGTGTCATTGCAACCATTGGGGTCATTATTTTAATTGCTGCTCAAATTCCATTTCTCATCAATATGATTCATAGTTTTCGTAAAGGCCCCAAAGCTGAACGAAATCCATGGAAAGCCAACTCATTGGAATGGGCGACAGCATCCCCCCCTCCTCACGGTAATTTTGACACCTACCCCAATGTTTACCGTGGACCTTATGAATACAGCGTGCCTGGCCGTGAAGAAGATTTTTGGCCTCAGCACATTGCGAACGAAACATAGAGGAGATCAACTATATGTCAAGCACAGCTATTGCTCAGGAAGAGCACGCTCAAGACACTTCTCCCCAAGCCAGAAGACGTGTTTTGATGGCAGATATGCCCAAAGGGCGATTGGCCATGTGGTGGCTCATCGCCTCTGAAGTCGTTATCTTTGGAGGCTTAATTGCCACCTATATCATGTTCCGTTTACGCCATCCCGAATGGGGACACGCAGCCGCCCATACTTCCACACCCATGGGAGCATTGAATACATTTTTTCTCCTGACCAGTAGTTTGACCATTGTATTGGCCCATGATGCCGCCAATCGCAAAGACCTCAAAGGAGCCGTGCGTAATATGCTGATTACGCTTGGTTTTGGTTTGGGATTTTTGGTGGTCAAGTCTATTGAATACAGTACCGAAATCAGTCATGGCTTTACTCTCACGGCAGAACTTTTTTGGAGCTTTTATTTCCTAATGACAGGTTTACACGCACTCCACGTGATAGCAGGCATGACCACCATCTTCATTGTTATGCTGGGTGTGCGCAAAGGAAAAAACCTACAGAGAGTCGAGTTTGCTGGGCTCTATTGGCACTTGGTTGACTTGGTCTGGATTTTGCTTTTCCCTTTACTCTATATCGCGCATTAAGGAGGCTTCAAAATGGCAATACACAACCCAACGGCCCATCATCCAGAAGAGGATTATCACGGCCATCCCAATTATTTTAAAACCTACTTTATCTTATTGACTATTTTTGGCCTCAGTTTGGCAGCAGGCTTTCTAGACAATATGCTCATGGCCATTCTGCTTATTTTTGGCATGGCCATAATAAAAATGATGTATGTTGCCAATAATTTCATGCATCTGCGTTTTGAGCCTGTTTCCGTTTGGTTTGCTGTTATTTTTGGTCTTGTTTGCTGTTTTATTTTCTATTTTGGTATTTACCCCGATATTATGATGGTACCTTTGGAAGTTGCTCGCTAAATGCTCATCAATGAAAACATCCCCACTGCCCGAGCAATGCCGCGTCGTCCTTTGATCGCCAATAGCATTTTGGGTATGATCTTTTTTCTAGCCACAGAATTGATGTTGTTTGCTGCTTTTATCAGTGCCTATCTGGTGAATCGAACCAATGCCGGTTTTGCTTGGCCTCCTCCCGGTCAGCCCAGACTGCCCATCGAAGCCACCGCTTTGAACACTGCTTTTTTAATCGTAAGTGGAGTAAGCTTGCTCTGGGCTTGGTTCAGTTTAAGACAAAAAAAATCAGTCCAAAAATGGCTCTGGACAACCCTTTTAACAGGAAGTATTTTTGTCCTGCTTCAAGGCTTTGAATGGTTGCAATTGCTTCGTTTCGGACTCACAGTATCTTCCAGTCTCTACGGTGCTTTTTTCTATCTGATCATTGGAGCACATGCACTCCATGCGATTGCAGGCTTGCTCTTTCTGTGGGCCAGTCTCAAGCAATTTCAAAAAAAACCAGAATTGGTTAATCTGCCAAGACCCTTGCAATCTGCTCAATCACTTTTTCCTTCCGCAGCGCTTTTCTGGGGTTTTGTTGTTACTATCTGGCCCGTAATTTATGGGTTTGTCTACCTGCTATGAACACAAAAACTGCATTCTTCTGGATTTGCGCGATGCAATGGATTTTTCCCTGCTTTAGTTGGGGCTGTAATTGTATCTCTGACGGAGGAAGCAGTAAAAGTGCAGCCATGTATCAAGGCATTACCCTTTTACTGGCTGGGCTCCCGCTTTTATTTTGTTTGAGTTTATTCGGCCTTTATTACTGGCTCAAACGACAGGAACAATCCCCCGCATTGGAAACCCTGTGAAACAGCCTCGTTCATTCATTCCATGGTTGCTGGGATTCAGTCTCTTTCTCATTGGATTTCTTTTGACTTTTCTTTTCCAAAAACAATCCCCACAACTGGCCAGTCTACCTGTTTTAGGTCAGGTACATGATTTTCATTTGCTGAACGAACAAGGGAAACCAATGACAGAGCAGGACCTCAAAGGTAAGGTTTGGGTTGCAGATTTCATTTTTTCAAGTTGCACTGAAGAATGCCCCCTCATGAATATCGAGATGTCTAAACTTCAAGAGGCTTTTAAGCAAAATGAGCAGGTCAAGCTACTCTCCTTCAGCGTTGATCCTGAAACAGATTCCCCACAACGCCTGTTTGAATATGCCCAAAAATTTAAAGCAATACCCCAAAAATGGTCTTTCCTCACCGGAGATCGCGAGAGCTTAAGCCATTTGGCCCTTGAGGATTTTCATATTTTGGGAGAGGCCTCAGTCAGCCATGCTCATTCTGAACATTCCCACAATAGGGAAGAACAATCCAATTCCCAAAACACCCATTCAGCATTGAGAAATCCAAGTATTTCCCAACCCTTTCTGCACAGCCAGCAATTTGTTCTTGTCGATCAAAAACTCCAGATTCGCGGGTATTACGACAGCAGAATGCCCAATGATATCAACCGTCTGATTCAGACAGATCTGCCCTCCTTATTCTAAGCCTCCCCTCCTCAGCCAAATCTGTAAAAGCCTGATTCGTTTTCAGGCTTCAATTTTTGTTAAAAATCGCAACACTGCATCCCATATTCCCTGGAATAGCTTCAAGTACAAATACAGTGCCATTTTAGTGCCAAAATTATTGATCTTTATCAAAACTAGTTTTGACTTCTGTCATTGTGAATAAACCACTTAATATTCTTACGAACAGGGTTATTATGTTAGAGTGATATAAAAATTTCGTCTGAGTGCTGGTTCTGTTCATAGGGTTTCAGTCAGGGGTATTTCCTGCAAAATGAACAAACACTAAGCACCAACTTTTAAAAGACCGAGGATAAACCGTGAAAGCACAATCGACAAGCATTTTACGCCTCATCTTGATGATGGGGAGTTTCTTGCTGATGTATCCTTTGAATGCACTGGCGCTGATGGATGCCCAGTCAACTTTTGATGTCAAAGGAACCATTGGCCAGGAGCAACTGACTGTTTTCTGGTTCACGGTAGGAGTGTCTGCCTTCCTGCTGCTGACCGTAGGTGGCGTCTTTTTCTACGCCCTTTTCCGTTTTCGTGCCAAACCGGGCCAGGACTTTGCTGTCCCTGAACAAACCCATGGAAGCGCAAAAGTAGAAATTGCACTGATTATTGCCTCCTGTTTATTACTGCTGGTAATTGCAGTGCCCAACGCCAAAGCGTTGTTTGTGATGGACAAGCCCCCCGAAGATAAACCGGCCATGAAGGTCATCGCGATCGGGCACCAATGGTGGTGGGAATTCCAATACCCTGACCTGGGGATTACAACAGCCAACGAATTGCATATTCCAACCAATACAGCTGTTAAAGTTGATATTAAAGCCGTAGATGTTATTCACAGCTTTTGGGTTCCACGTCTGGCGGGCAAAATGGATGCCGTTCCGGGTCAAATCAACCAGATGTGGTTAGATGCCAAAGAGCCCGGAAAATACAACGGACAATGTACTGAGTTTTGTGGAGACTCCCACGCTCAAATGCGTTTTTTGGTATTTGCACATGACAAGGCCGATTTTGACAAGTGGACAAAATCAGAAAAAGCCGATGCAGCAAAGCCTGATACCGTTGCACAGGTCAATGGCGAAAAAGTCTTTATGCAAGGCTGTAATTCCTGCCATGCCATTAAGGGAACCAACGCCATGGGCATTATCGGCCCCAACCTGACCCATTTTGGCAGTCGTACAAGCCTGGGTGCTGTTATGTATGAGAACAATACAGATAACCTGAAAAATTGGATCAAATTCCCTCAGCAAATGAAGCCTGGTAACCTAATGAAACTGGAACAGGCCAATATTGTACTGAGTGACAGAGATCTTGCAGATCTTGTAGCCTATCTGCAAAATCTGAAATAGCCCATCGTGATTGAATATAGACAAGAGAGGAAAATATGGCAACAAGTACGGAAGTAATCAGTACAGGAGGTCATGCGCATACCCATTCCGATGCTCCGGAGATGGGCATGTTGGGGCCTCGCCCTTCTGCAAAGACGGGCGTCTGGAGCTGGTTAACGACGACCGACCATAAACGCATTGGCGTCATGTATGGCATCAGCGCCCTGTTGTTTTTGGTTCTGGGTGGTCTTGAAGCTCTGATGGTCCGCATTCAGTTGGCCGTCCCCAATAATGACATGTTGGTTGGCGATATGTTCAACCAAATGTTCACCATGCATGGCACAACCATGATCTTTTTGGCGGTCATGCCTTTGATCGCCGCCTTTTTTAATTTCGTAGTCCCCCTTCAAATTGGCGCACGTGACGTAGCCTTTCCCCGACTGAATGCTTTCAGTCTCTGGGTTTTTGTGGCTGGGGCGGTTTTAATCAATGTCAGTTGGTTTGCCGGTGGCGCTCCCAATGGTGCTTGGGTAGGTTATCCTCCCATTACAGGCCCTCAATACAATCCTGGCCATAACTCAGATTTCTGGGTCATGGGCTTGATGCTTTTAGGGGTAGCCTCTGTAGCCGCATCGCTTAACTTTTTCACCACGATTATCAATATGCGGGCTCCAGGCCTGACGCTGATGCGCATGCCTGTTTTTGTCTGGATGACCTTGGTGACCAATGTTTTGATCCTGCTGGCATTCCCTCCCATTACCATTGCCTTGGCGCAGTTGATGATGGATCGTATGTTTGGCGCCAATTTCTTCAATGTCGCCAAAGGTGGCATGCCCATTATGTGGCAACACTGGTTCTGGGTCTTTGGACACCCTGAAGTCTATATTCTGATTCTGCCTGGTATGGGAATTGTGTCTGAAATTCTTCCGACCTTTTCGCGCAAACCTTTGTTTGGTTATCCCCTGATTGTTTTCTCTGGTGCCTTTATCGGCTTTATGGGATTTACAGTCTGGAGCCACCATATGTTTACCTCTGGTATGGGCGTGATTGCCGTTTTGGCCTTCTCTGTCACTACCTCTATTATCGCGGTGCCAACCGGTGTCAAAATCTTTAACTGGATTGGTACCATGTGGGGCGGAAATCTACGCATGACCACCCCCATGCTCTATGCGCTTTCATTTATTGCCATGTTCACCGTGGGCGGCTTCAGCGGCATTATGCACTCCGCCGCCGCCGCAGATATGCAACAACACGATACCTATTTCATCGTTGCACATTTCCACTATGTCTTAATCGGTGGCGCCATTTCAGCTTTGTTTGGCGGTATCGCTTACTGGTTCCCCAAAATTACAGGCCGATTGATGGATGAGAAACTGGGTAAATTTGCCTTTTGGGTCTTCCTGATCGGTTTTAATATGACCTTTTTCCCAATGCATATCCTGGGCTTGAATGGAATGCCACGTCGTATTTACACCTACCATGCAGATATGGGCTGGAATTTCTGGAACCTGTTCTGTACTGTGGGAGCCTTCGTACTGGCTTTCGGCATTCTCTTTTTCTTCATCAATATGGTTCACTCTTTCCGCAATGGAGAAATTGCAGGCGACGATCCCTGGGATGGCCGTACACTGGAATGGAGCATTCCGTCTCCCCCTCCCGTTTACAATTTTGCCGTAATTCCTGAAGTCACCCATTTGGATGATTTTTGGCATAAAAAACAAACAGGCAAAGCCAATATTCCTTGGGATGGCAAGTTGATTCACATGCCCCTGTCTTCTTACTACCCTCTGATTGTGGGAGTTGGAATGTTCATCTTTGGCATGGGCATGATTTATATCAAAGACTCTGTCATGTTTGCTCTTCCCGTGGCATTAGGTGGTTTCGGTCTGATGACCTTTGCCATCTTCGGATGGGCACTTGAAGGACCCGGCGGTGAAATGCTGGACCCAACAAAAGAAAGTGGGGCACATAACTAATGAGCCACGCAGCAACTGTGGATCAACAGCACCCCCATGCAGAACATCATCATGAGGAGCATTCCTATACGGGAATCCCCAATAAAAAAGTGATGATGTGGGCCTTTCTGGCCTCTGATTGCATGTTTTTCGGTACGCTGATTTCTACCTATATCATTTACCATGGAAAGAGTCTCGCAGGTCCTTATCCTGCAGAGGTTCTGAATATCCCGGTGACGACAGCCAGTTCATTTGTGCTGCTGATGAGCAGTTTGCTCATGGCACTCAGTGTGGCAGCTATCAATCGCCAGGATATCACCAAATTCCGGCTGTGGATTTTCCTGACCGGTGTGTTTGGCGCGATCTTTCTTGGTTTCCAGTCCTATGAATTCACTGAATTCGTATCCAGAGGCGTCACACTACAGAACAATTTGTTTGGTTCAACCTTCTATACCATGACTGGAACCCACGGTTTACACGTTGCCATTGGTGTTTTCTGGCTATTTAGCTGGTTCATCTACTCTTTCTTTGGCAATATGAAAGACAAAGCCACCGATATTGAGGTTGCAGGCCTGTATTGGCACTTCGTTGATATTGTCTGGATTGTCATCTTTACCGTGATTTACCTTGTGGAATTTGTAGGAGTGACGAGCTAATGAGCAACGCACATGCAGAACACCCCGATCATGTCCCTGTCTATGTCAAACTGGCAGCCGCCTTGGGGATTGTAACCGCAGCAGAGGTTGGAATTCTCTACGTGGCTCTGCCTCACGCATTGATGTATGTGGGTCTTTATTTACTCGCTGCACTTAAATTCGGATTTGTTGTCGCAGTTTTTATGCACCTCAAATACGATAATAAGTTGTTGACAGGTATTTTCTTCAGTGGATTCACTATCGCACTGGCAACCATGGTCGCGATGATTTCGCTGATCAACTACCAACCCAGCAAAACTTCTATACATGTCAAAAATTCAAAAGAATTAGCGGCATTGAGTGCGTCTGGCAATGCAGAAAACGGGCCTGCTGTTTTTAAGGCAAAAGGCTGTACCGCTTGTCATTCCATCAGCAGTGTAGATGGTGCGATAGGTCAGGCCGGCCCCAAATTGGATGGCTTGGGCGAACGTGCAAAAACACGTGTCGCAGGTAAGGATGCAGTGGCTTATATTAAAGAATCCATTGAAAATCCCGCTGCCTTTGTTGTTGAAGGATTTCCGGCAGGTTTAATGCCAGCAAATCTGAAGCAAACAATGAGTGATCAGGAGTACAGCGATTTGGTCGCCTTCTTGGCCAAGTTATAAACAATGCTGAACTTTTTGTGTCCCCCGGCTCTGGCCCATGAATTTGAAGCCATACCTTCTGTAGATATTCCTGCAAACGTATGGTGGACATGGCGACTGGAGTGGGGGGCACTTCTCATTTTGGCTTTGGCCGGTTGGGGCTATTATCAGCTCTGGCAATACGCCAAAAACCAGTTAAAACTGGAAACGGCCCAAAAACTCGATAAGAAAAAAGCTGCTTATTTTTTCTCAGGTCTGGCCTTGATCTATATAGCCATCGCCTCTCCAATCGACAGTGTCGGCGAGCAATATTTATTCAGTGTACATATGTTTCAACACAATCTCTTTATGTACCCTGTGGCCACACTGCTTTTGATAGGCATTCCCGAGTGGATGCTTCAAATTGTGTTTAGATATTGGCCTTGGTCAGAAACAGTCCTTAAAAAATTAGCTCACCCCATACCCGCTTGTCTGCTTTTCAACCTGATTTTCGGGGTCTGGCATGTCCCCTATCTGTATGATTGGGCACTCAAAGACCGTATGGTGCATAACCTGGAGCATCTGACTTTTGTTCTCAGTGCGCTCCTGATGTGGATGCCTGTGCGCAGTCCCCTTCTAAACTTGCGGCTAAGTCATGGGTTTCAAATGCTTTATATCGGTGCGCTTACTATCGCTCAAATTCCTGTTTTTGCCTTTGTCACTTTCTCACGAACCGTTCTTTACCAAACCTATGAGCTCGCCCCCCGCTTAACCACATTGACGGCACGTGGAGACCAACAATTAGGGGGCGTACTCATGAAACTGACAGGAATGTTGGTTTTCAGCATTGCATTTATTCTGATCTTTATGGCCTGGTACCGCGCCGATAAAGATCAGGAAAACAATCCACAACTCAAGACCCGACCGCATTTCAATTGATTCAGGTACAATGAAAGCAAACAAATGATAAAACAAGATTTATCAAAATACGAGAAAGGTAACTCACTATGAAACCCGCAGATCAAATGAAAGTTGTCGCTCTTTCATTTTTTTCATTGGCCATTTTGATCGCCATGATTACCACTGTTTCCATCATTACAAACCAGGCTGTTTCCGGCCACGGTGGAGAACATGGTACAGAAGCTCATCAAAGCAGCAACAATGAAAGCACAGCCGAACAAGCCGCCCCCAAAACTGAAGAACATGCAGCGCCTAAAACTGAAGAACATGCAACAGCCACAAAGGAACAAGCTGCCCCAAAGACTGAAGAGCACGCAGCGCCTAAAACTGAAGAACACAAAGAAACAAAACTTGCTGTTGCAGGAGATGCAAAAGCAGGGGCTGAAGTTTTCAAAGCTAAAACCTGCTCAACTTGCCACACGATCAGCTCATTGGCTGGTGCCACGGGAGCTGTAGGGCCTAAACTGGATGGTTTGGGCAAAACAGCTGCCACCCGTGTCACAGGCAAAGATGCTGTAACCTATATTAAAGAATCCATTGAAAACCCAACTACTTTTGTCGTAGAAGGATTCCCTCCTGCCATGCCGGCTTTGAAAGCAACCATGAATGAGAAAGAATTTGAAGATCTGGTTGCTTACCTCGTAAGCCTTTAATGCGGTAAAAATTCACGCAATTTTTGTTGCGCCACACATTGATGAGCCACAACTTGAAGTTGTGGCTTATTTGTTTTGCCTTCAAAGTCAGCGATACATTTAAGCAGCGCAACAGACCAGGGAGAAAATTCCTTGGGGCTCCGAATCCGCTCAAGAAAAACACCCTGTTGGCGCATAGTGACCAAATACTCTTGGGTCACACTCTGACGCAACTGATAAGGGCTCTGTTGCCATCCCAACCAATCCATGTTTGCAAAGGAAACAGGCGCCTTGCTTACTTCAGGTACAGAAGGCTCCTCTGAGCGCCGCTCAGACACCTGAAGCGGAAAGATCCACTGGATCGAAACAGCCTGAAACCCCAAAACCAAGGAAAAGAAAAGGCCCTGAAGTCGTTTTTCAAAGGATTGGATTTGAAAGATACTCCACAAAAAAAGAAAAACTGCCAAACCACTTAAAAGGGCCGGCAGAAATTCAGACATGCTTTTTATCTAAAAACGCTGTTTAAATCATCCCAGGCAGACAAAAATGCTTTCATGGCTGCTGTTGTGGAGGTAAAGGTACGCTGTAACATCCCCAAAAGCCCCATGCTGCTGGGTAACTCAGTATTGGATTGCTCCAATGTTTGGCTTTCAATCGACCCCAAGCCCAACTGCTTATCACCAGGTGCACCCACACCAGGAATACCACCAGGTGCAGCAGCGTCTGTTGCTTTATAAACAATGCCACCAAAACGAGAATTGGATAAGCCCTGAAGATTGGGAAATATTGCCAGAGCCAATTGATTGCCTTTACGCAAACCACGGGTTTCATTGATCAAAAACCCATCACGATCAAAATCTATCTGATCCCCATTGATTCCCAAATTATGTTGAAAAAACGTATTTCCACCCTGGGTATACTCTGTCGTATAATCGGAAACACGCAGAGAAGCCAATTCAGCAGTCACATTTGCCAAAGGTTCAGACAAAGCAGTAGAAATTTGGGCAGCTGTTTGGGCCCCTCCAGATTTTAATTGATCCAGGATTTTTTGCCCCAAAGCTGAAACCACAGGATTGATTTCAACTGTCGTTTTTTCCAAGGCTCCTGTTTGTGGATCAAAACTGGCAACACTTAAACCATCACTGTTGACCAGTGTTCCTGTATTATCAAAGTGAAACTCACCATTGCGGGTATAATAAAACTCACCCTTCGCGTCAAAAAGGATAAAAAAACCACGACCATTGATCGCGAGATCAGTCGTAAAACCTGTTCTTTGAAGTGCACCCTGACCAAAATCAGATGTTGTGGCCCCCAAAGCAGTTCCTGCTCCTGAAGCCTGCCTTCCATTGCCAAAATCAATCACATCCAGTCCAGTTAAAGTACCACGAACTTCTTTCGCGCCGGGAATCTGGCTACGGGTCAAATTAGACGCTTCAATATTCATTAGCTGATTTGTGGCCCGTAAGGCTTCACGAATCCCTGTCATCCCACCACTACTCGTCATAACTGGACCTCCAGATTTTGGTACACGCTACCGTATGTTTCCTTATCGGCTTTGAAGATCAAAATCCACTCAAAAAAAACAGGATCTTTATGGTTATTTAATACAAAAATACAGTTTTAAAATCTTAATTGAGAAAGTATTTAATACCTATTAAAAAATCCCTCCGCCAGGGGAGGGATACTTCAAGAATGGAAACCTTTTATTTTGAGAAAAGCCAATCCCAAAAATTTTGTTTCTTTTGCTTTTCTTTTTCTTTTTTCTTTTTCTTTTTTTCTTTTTTAAGCTGTTGTCGAGACTTTTCAAGTTCTGCATTTGGCAGAATGGTCGTCAAGGCATTGTATTGATCTTTCGCTGACAAGAGCATGCCATCTTTGCCATAAGGGGTTTGGTGAATAACCTGTTCCAGCGCTGGGGTCACTTTCAGATTGGTACTGTCTTTGGATACGGTCTGCCCCAGTTGCTTGGCAACTTCTGATTTCATGGGCCCAGAATCTGAAATTGGGATGATTGACATGTCTAAGTTTACCCCTCGCTACAGGTTAGATAATACCGGCTTGATTACCGACTGTGCGTCTGAATCGCATCAAGCAATTTAATAATATTCGTAGACCAATAAGGATCTCGTTTCAGATCCTGCATCACATGATTGACCAGACGCTGATTTGAGGCTATTTTCTCAGGAAGTTCTTTGCGGAGAATTTCCTTAACCACAACAGGGAAAACGACATCTCTTTCAGAATTGTCATAACCATCCCTGGTAAAATTATAATTGAATTCGCGATCTTTTTCACCCGATTTTCTCAAAATAAAAGAGAGAGAAATATCTCCCTCTTTTAGATATACTGAATATCTCTTTAAAATTTCGGTGACTTGCTGTACAACAGCAGATTTGCCTGCGTCAAGGTCAATAACGATTGGATTCTCTTTTGCACTCACCCCAGGCAACCCTCTAGGCGGCAAACATTTCATCGACCAACTGACGGGCCATTTCAGACAGCGTCATCGCATCACGCTGTTCTTTTGTCATTTGAGCGGCGGCTCCTTT
Source organism: bacterium (Candidatus Blackallbacteria) CG13_big_fil_rev_8_21_14_2_50_49_14 (assembly GCA_002783405.1). Lineage (NCBI taxonomy): Bacteria > Candidatus Blackallbacteria > bacterium (Candidatus Blackallbacteria) CG13_big_fil_rev_8_21_14_2_50_49_14. Next base: position 213,696 of record PFGG01000035.1, read on the forward strand.
AAGTGCACTGACGGCAACAGTGGCAGGCAATGAGGCGCTTCCACCCAAACTAACTTGTGTAGCTGCACCACCGGCAGCGCCTACGACAGAACTGATACTGAGGGAATCTTCATTTTTAGCTGTTGAAGGCTTGGCTGATGCCCCTTGAACACCACTGCTGGGAGCAGCGCTGGCACCGGCACTGGCTTTCTGGGTACGGCCAGACTTAACGGAAAAATCGAATCCGCTATTGCCATTTAATCTATTGATGCTGCTCATATTTTCCTCCACACGATATGTCTAAACTTGTATTTATCTAACTTAGCTTTTGAAATTTTATGTAGTTAATTTCAGGTTAAGATTGTTAATCTTTACATAATATCTATAGCCTGCCCGCCAAAAAACTTGCTGAGCAAAACGATCTTTTAATCTTGTTTTTGAAGAAATCCTTTATTTTAATCTACATATAATATTTTTAACAATAGCTCAAAGTGAGTCGAGACAAGCGATTGAGCACGATTCAGGAAGACTTCAGCTCTCAAAAGTATAATTTTCAAATTCTTGCATAAAGATCCCCAATTTTGGGTACAAGATCACAAACAGGATCATAAAGGATCAAGAGCCATGAAAATTGAGTCATCTGTACAAAAATCACATTATTCAGGCCAGCCTCTTTCAAGTTCTGTTGGCAGCTCCTCCCCCGATCTTTCAAATACAAAAACCCAAGCGGAAACCTCCTCAAACACCCCCTCCGATGCCGCAGAAACACTGGGCAACGACAGTACGGAAATCAACCATCAAACGGCAGCCCACCAAAGCCCTCCCAATCAGGTCTCTTTTGATACACAGCCCTCAGATCCCCCTGCACCGCAGGAGCCCCATGAGACACAAAACCAAGGAGCTGACTGGGAATCTACTATCTCTGGAAATACCCAGGACATTGAAAAAATTCAAGAGTTCATTCACGAAATAGAAAATAAGAATATCCAAAGCCTCTTAGACGGTCTTCAGGAATCTCTGGATCGTGCCAGAAAGCAGATGGAAGACAGTATGCGTCACTATTATGAGAAAGAAAGACCGCGCTTGGACAGCATGAAAGAAAAACTCAACGAGGCCAAGGCTACCGAAGCAGCAAACAAAACCAGTGATACGCTTAAGAATATTTCTCAAGTAGCAGGTATGATTGCAGATATGCAACGTGATCTTTCAAGCTCAGGCCTTCCACCTGAGCAACGGAATGCGATTCAGGCCAGTTTAGTTCAGGCCCAAAAACTTACTGAAATGCGCGCTCACTAAAACGAATCCACGCCAAGCCATCTACATTCTGGCCATTTAAATAAAAACCCCAATGTAAATGTGGACCTGTTGATCGCCCTGTACTGCCAATATAGCCAATGGTCTGTCCCTTGCTGACCCTATCCCCCTCTTTGACGGCCAGTTTGCTGAAGTGAATATAAACAGAAGTAATCCCCTGTCCATGATCTAAAAAGACAAGATTGCCATTGGAATTGTATTTTGAAAAATAGCGGGCCAAAGCCACACGCGCTCCCCCCGGAGCTTTGACGGGATAGCCCATGGGTGAGGCAAAATCAACACCTGAATGATAGCCATTGTATTTACCGTTTAAATAACGACGGGTACCAAAGGCAGCACTGACACGGTGGGGCACAGGCAAAACAAAAGGCCCATTCCAAAAAGCCTGCTCTGTTCGCAAATCCTTAACAGCATCCACCCATTTGTCTTCTTCAGCCACTTGTTTTTGTTGCTCAGGTTTCAGCGGAGGGCTTACAAAGCGAATATATTGCGAATAAAAACTACCAGGCTTGACTTCAAGATGCTCTTTCAACGCCCTATGACCTTCTTCATCTTTGACAGACAAAGTGTATCCCCCAGGTTTCAAATCTGCTTTTACAGACAAAAATGTCCGAAAACGATGATGGGACTTATTCGGAATGGGTCCTTGATCATAAAAAGGAATTTTTTGCCCCAGACCTTCAAGCGTATACTGCACGCCTTCGCGCCAAGGGGCTTCAAGCTCAAGCGCGCACAGTTGTCCTTGAACAACTTGATCCGAGCTCAGTTTCAAAACGGGTGCATCAAAAACTTCCTCTAAAGGCTTATCTGTAGGGCTGGCTGAAACAGGTGCGTTGCTCTGCGCAAAACCAGCGCTCTGAAACCAGAAAGCCAAGCCGAGAAAAATGAAGATAGAGCGCATCATACTTACATCCTGAAGACGCTGAAATGAGTTTCCTGGGGCGGCGCGTTCAGTGAAGCGGCGATCGCCAGCCCCAAAACAGTACGGGTATCGGCAGGATCGATAATGCCATCATCCCATAAACGTGCAGAACCATAGACAGCATCACTTTCCCGAGCATATTTCTCAAGAATAGGCGCTTTAAAATCGGCTTGTTCCTGCTCTGTCAAATCTTTTCCTTTGGCCTGTAACTGATCTCGTTTTACTGTCAAAAGTACATTGGCGGCTTGTTCACCTCCCATAACAGAGATGCGGGCACGGGGCCACATCCAGAGAAAACGTGGGCTATAGGCACGGCCACACATGCCATAATTCCCTGCGCCATAAGAGCCACCAATAATCACTGTAAATTTCGGCACAGAAGTGGTAGCAACAGCTTGAACGAGCTTAGCTCCATCCTTGGCGATTCCGCCCCGCTCATAGTCTTTGCCCACCATAAAGCCAACGATATTCTGCAAAAATACCAAAGGAATGCCACGTTGGCTACAGAGTTCAATAAAGTGAGCCCCTTTTAAAGCACTTTCAGAAAACAAAATGCCGTTATTGGCAATGATACCTACGGGATAGCCCATGATCCTACCAAAACCACAGACCAGTGTGGTGCCATAGAGCGCTTTAAATTCATGAAACTCACTGCCATCCAATAAACGCGCCAAAACCTCATGCACATCATAGGTCTGACGATCATCATGGGGAATCACACGATACAGTTCATCAGGAGAATACAAAGGTTCACGCGGAGGATGTACATCCAAACTGACACGTTTCACTCGGTTCAGATTCGCAACAATATGACGCGCAATCTCAAGCGCCTCTTCATCATCGTGCGCCAGATGATCTGCAACGCCCGACAAGCGGCAATGAACATCAGCGCCACCCAGTTCTTCTGCGGTAACCACCTCACCGGTCGCCGCTTTGACAAGGGGGGGGCCGCCCAGAAAAATGGTTCCCTGATTGCGCACAATAATCGTTTCATCCGACATAGCAGGAACATAAGCGCCCCCAGCTGTACAGGAGCCCATCACAACTGCAATCTGAGGAATATTTCGGGCTGACATCTGGGCCTGCATATAAAAAATACGCCCAAAATGCTCTTTATCAGGAAAAACCTCTGATTGCATCGGCAGAAAAGCGCCACCCGAATCCACAAGGTAAATACAGGGCAAGTGATTTTCAAGGGCTATTTCCTGAGCGCGCAAATGCTTTTTTACCGTCAGTGGAAAATAGGTTCCCCCTTTCACAGTCGCGTCATTGGCAACAATCATGACTTCCTGGCCTTCAACAAGGCCAATGCCCGTTACAATCCCTGCGGCTGGAACCTCCGTATCATAAACCCCCTCAGCAGCCAGCGGGCTGAGTTCAAGAAAAGGAGAACCTGGATCACACAGGCGTGAAATTCGATCGCGAACCAACAGTTTGCCGCGTTCTTCGTGCTTACTTCGGGCTTCGGCAGAACCTCCCAAACGCACTTTCTGTAAATGCTGTTTTAGGTCTGCCAGTGCATTCTGATAAACTTCAGCATTGTGCTGAGCTTCTGCCGTGTTTAAATTAAGTTTTGATTCAATTGGATACATGGATACAAGTATAACAAAACTGATCCTGAATAAAAGAGCCTTGAACAGGCGGGAGACTTTCCCCTGAAAAAGGGGGCTCCATGTTAAAATAGACCCAAATACAGGCTGAATTTAGGCCAAAGATCCAAGCTGCAAGATCCCTTCCTCAAGACATTTTTTCATTTTTTATGTCAGGGAGCTGAATCATAAGGAGAACATAAAGAGAATGCGCATTGCTGTAGGTATGAGTGGTGGAGTAGACAGTTCCGTTGCTGCTGCATTGCTGAAAAAAGCAGGACATGAAGTGATCGGTGTAACCATGTTGATTTGGGACGGGAGTAAGTGCTGTTCTGGTGACGCAATTGAAGACGCCGAGTGGGTCACCAAACAATTGGGAATTGAACACCATGTATATAACTTAATCCCCGAATTCACCCAAGAAGTGGTCACACCTTTCGTCAATGAATATTTGAATGGTCGCACCCCAAACCCTTGTCCCACCTGTAATTTTCGCATGAAGTTTCACCATCTCTGGCAAGCAGTACAAAAAAATCTTGAAGTGGATAAAATGGCCACTGGTCACTACGTACGTTTAGAGCAAGATCCAGACAATTTACGTTATCAACTCTACCGAGGGCTCGATCATCACAAAGATCAAACCTATATGTTTTATCGTTTAAGCCAGGAACAACTCTCCCGACTGCATTTTCCACTGGGACACTTCAGCAAAGCCGAAACCAGAAAAATGGCTGGAGAACTGGGATTAGAACCGATTATGAACAAGCCAGACAGCCAAGATCTTTGCTTCGTTGGAGACAGTCTCAATGATTTTTGGAAAAACCATTACCAAAAATCAATTCGACACGGAAATATTGTCGATTTAAACGGAAACATCCTGGGTTCACATGAGGGAATTGTGCATTATACAATTGGCCAACGCAAAGGTTTGGGTATCGCCCATGAAGAACCACTTTACGTCCTCAAAATCAATGCGGGAAAAAATGAAGTGGTTGTCGGCCCTCGAGATCAAACCTTTTCAGACGGGCTTGAAGCCTCAGGACTGAATTGGTCTGCGATAGATCCCCCCACAAAACCATTGAAAGCCCATATTCGTATTCGCTACCGATCAGAGTTGGTACCCGCTACCATTGAAGTCACAGCACCAGATACTGTACGCGTTAGATTTGATGACCCCCAAAGCGCCATTTCGCCAGGTCAAATCACGGTTTTTTATGATTCAAACGATATGTTGCTGGGCGGGGGCGTGATTGAAAAAGCCTTGGTTCTTACAGAACCCGTATCGGTTTAAGCGCAATGGCCGAAGATACAGCACAACTTTTAGCAAAGGGTCTGCAAGCTTTGGCTCAACGCGATCATCTTAACGCTTTTCATTATCTACAAGCCGCTGATTGGCAACGGTTTGGAAAACCATGGAATGCCTGTAACTCAGAAGAACGGGTTGCTTTTTTTGAAAGTCCACAATTTCCTCCCGAGGCAGTACCCCTGCACAAACTTCAACATGATCTTGAGCAAATCAAATATCTGCGCAAGAATCAAAAACTACCCGATGAATTTCAATCCGTCGAAAACGCCTTGGAGCAGGTATACGCCTCTCTCCTGCAGCGCTTTCAAAATGTCTCTGAAACAGAACTTTTATGGTTAAGCCCTCAAGAGCAGGAATTACTCGCCCCTTTCTGGAACAGAAATCTCTATACAGAACCCTTGCCTGAATCTCCTGAGCCACTCATCAACCCAGCACTCGATACCGACAGAGTTTGCTGGAACTATCACCACAATCAACCCGGTTTGGCTTACTGTGATCAGATTTTGGCTGCTCCAGCGCTCACTCAAATCCGGGAATTTGTCTTGGCATCCACGCTCTGGCGGGATTACCAGCGAGGAGGTTATGTCGGGTCTTATCTTCCCAATGGCTTCTGTGCCCCCTTACTCCTACAACTGGCAGATCAGGTTCGCGCCGCTTTCTCACCGATTCTTCAAGACTTGCCCCTCAGTTTAATGTGGTCCTATAAATACAGTCAAAACTCGCCAGGTGTAGGCATTCACGCTGATTCCGGCGGGCGCGTCAATGTCAATTTCTGGCTGACCCCTGACCATGCCAATTTGGAACCCGAAAAAGGGGGCTTGATTGTCTATGATGTGATGGCACCTTCAGACTGGGATCCGCGCAGATATCAGTTAGAAACCTTACTCAAGGGAAAACCCTGCAAAGCTTATCCTATTCCCTACCGTTTCAATCGTGCGCTTTTTTTTCACTCGGGCCTTTTTCATGCTTCGGATCAATTGCAATTCAAACCAGGTTACGAAAACCGTCGCATTAACCTGACTTTGCTTTTTGGCATTCGCGATGCAGATTTAGAATCTCAATCCCAGTACAGTTGGAGACCCCTGATTTAATTCAGCAAGCGATTAATCAGGCAAATAAAAGCGTTTCAAATCTTCTTCAGACTTTATCCACTGCGTTTCGCCTGCTCGCATCAACATCAGACGTTCGCTGATCGTGAGTATCTGACGATAATCATGATCGGTGAGAATAATTCCTGAATATTCTGAGGCGGATTGAATCAATTCCTGAGCTCTCTTTTTGTATAAGGGTTCCAGTTCACTGAAGGGTTCATCCAAAAGTACAAAGGGCCTTTGCAAAGCCAGAATCAAGCACAACTCAAAAAAACGACGTTCTCCGCCTGAAAGCTCTGAAACACGCTGTGCCAAGAGCTTCAATAAACGTGGTTCCTGCTCAATAAAAGCCCGCTGTGAATCCTCAAGAAAAAGCTGTACCACACGTTTAAGTTTCATCTGACGGGGCAAAAAACTAGATTGGGGGAGATAGGCAATACAATCTTTTTTGAGATACAAAGATTTCAAAAAGTGCTCATTGACCAAAATGACACCGGAATCCGGTTTGCAAACCCCCAAAATAATCTTCAAAAGCGTACTTTTACCACACCCATTCCTGCCCAAAAGGCCCAGTATTTCGCCCGTCTGAACCTTCAACCAAGCGCCTTTGAGTACCGTTCTACGGCCAAAATGATGATAAACACTGTCCACTTGGAGTTTTAAAGATTGCTTTTCGTTCGCTTCCTCAGGCTTTTCAAGCGGAGCAGACAGGACCGAAATACCCATCAGAACACACACCACCAACCCCAGGAAGCCTAGGCTCCAGAACAGAAGAGGCTGGGCCACAAGTGATACGGTTTGAAGAAACAGATAGTGCAGCCACGACTGAATATAATCGAGCTGATGGGGATATATCAAAAAAAGGGCACAGACCGCCAGGCTGAGATTCAACAGACTTGAAGCGCCGCATAAAAAAAGCTTGGAATAGCCACGGTTTGCATAAAAAAACAATTCTTCTGGATGCATAAAATAATAAAGTGCGAGCGCTCCCCAACAGCCCAAAGTTCCCAAGAGACAAAAATAAAGTGGAAGCAATCCTGAAGTTGGAAAAACCCTTCCTGAGAGCATTTGATAAGAAAGCACGGAAAAAAATAAGAGTACCAATGAAATCAAAAAATCGTAAATAAAGACCAGTCGACAGAAACAAAAAAACAAGCTAACCAACACCAGACAAATGAATTTTATCTAGGGGACAAAAACAGAAAAACATGATTAAGGCTTTGTTTTAAGCGTTTCGCTTCCACCAGACAATTGAACACCTTGCTCAGTGGTCACTAATTTTGCAATCGGTAAATTCATCGGAACTTTCATTTTGCCGAAGTCCAACATGATTTGATTGGGCCCCACCCGTTTCATGGCATCAGCAAAAGAAAAAGCATCCAAAGGCGAAAGGGGAGGAGGTCCTGCAGGAGAGGTATTCCCATGATCCTCAATAAAAAGACCCAAAAGCGTATCCCGTAATTTTGAAGGCACGCTAAAACCTGTTTTAAAATCATCAATGGTCATCAAAATCTGGTTGAGAGGTGTAACGGTCAGGCTCACTTCAGCAGTAAAAGGCAGCGGAATACCCAAGAGCGGATACTTGCCAGAAAGCGAAACCTTACCATTGGGATGAAAATCCACTTTGGCATCTTGAATACCTTTTTCCTGCAAAGACCAGTTCAGATAATTTGAAAGTTCTGTTTCATCTGCATTCACTTGCAGATCAGAAACATTGTATTGATAATAATTCCAAATCATCATATCGGGTTTGACACCATCAAAGCCTGTGCGACTGGTGATATTCAGTTTGAGTTGATCAATATTGAAGGCATTGTATTTGAAATCACTCATGGTAATTTCAGTGGGTTTGCTTTGTTTCTGCAGTTTAGGCGCAGGGGGATATTGTGGACGAACCGTAGCCTGTATCGGGTTTTGAGGATTTTGAGGCAGAGGAGGTGCCGTATAGGCAGGATCAGGTCGGGTAAAAAATTGAGTGGTGACCTCTTTTAAATTCGGCATCATCAGTCTCTCCTCACACGCTTCGATACGCTAAGTATCGTGCCGAGCAAAGAGAGACTGACCTTAACAAGGTTAAACCCTGTTTATTTCCTGTTGAAAGTTTGTTTTCCCCAGAACATGGCATTCGCACCCAAATCCTCTTCAATCCGCAAAAGCTGATTGTATTTCGCAATGCGATCCGTACGAGAGGCGGAGCCTGTCTTAATCTGGCCTGAATTGGTGGCTACGGCAATATCGGCAATGGTGGTGTCTTCAGTTTCACCTGAACGGTGTGAAATCATATAGGTATAACCTGAGCGTTTCGCCAATTCAATCGCCTGGAAGGTTTCTGTCAGCGTTCCCACTTGATTCACCTTGATCAGAATCGAATTGCCAACCTCTTGCTGAATACCCTGTTTCAGACGATCGACATTGGTCACGAAAAGATCGTCACCCACCAGCTGAATTTTCTGCCCCAAACTCTGGGTCAGTGTTTTCCAGCCCGCCCAATCATCTTCAGCCATTCCGTCTTCAATCGAAACAATCGGATAATCCTGGGCCAATTGACTGAGATAAGTCACCATTTCATCTGAATTGAGGGTCTTTCCTTCACCCTTCAATTGGTATTTGCCCTCTTTATAAAATTCACTGGCCGCCACATCCAAAGCCAAAAACACATCTTCTCCAGGGCGATAGCCAGCAGACTCAATTGCTTTCAAAATATATTCCAGGGCCTGGCGGTGAGAAGAAAAATTAGGCGCAAAGCCCCCTTCATCACCAACAGCCGTAATATGTCCATCTTGCTTGAGGAGTTTTTTCAAGGCATGAAAAGTTTCCACCCCCATACGCAAAACATCTGAAAAACGTTGTGCACCAACAGGCGCGATCATAAACTCCTGAATATCCAGATTATTATCCGCATGTGCGCCACCGTTGATCACGTTCATAAAAGGAACGGGTAAAACACAGCTGGTAAAACCACCCAAATACCGGTAAAGGGGTAAATTCAAAACCTGAGCTGCAGCTTTGGCCGTCGCCATTGAGACACCCAAAATAGCGTTTGCACCCAGTTTTGATTTGTTTTCAGTACCATCAAGATCTAACATCCGCTGATCAACCTTGAGCTGGTCCATGGGATCCATACCCAATAACTGAGGAGCGATTAACTCATGCACATTGCGAACAGCCTGATGGACCCCTTTTCCCAAATAGGCCTTGTCTTCAGTATCACGGAGTTCCAAAGCTTCATGCACACCAGTAGAAGCACCAGAGGGGACAATCGCACGGCCCACCGCACCGCCGGAAACAATGACATCAACCTCAAGCGTAGGATTTCCTCTTGAATCCAAAACCTGACGGGACTGAATTCTTTCAATTTTAATCATCTTCACTCACTCCTTAAAATTTAGACATTTCACTTTTTATTCCAGGACTTTGAATCTCCGCGAGGTATTATACCGCTCTCAGAAGCACTTACCCTCATCGCAGCACAAGGTTTTAAGACTGAAAGGGTAATAAAGCACCGGGTTGAGCCCAACCCTCCAACTCATGCCGATAGATCACGCTACGATCCAACATAATCTCTCCTTGAGGCCCCCAAAACAAGCGGTGTCTTTCAAGAGCACGCAAGGCAGGTCCTCTTTGTCGCAATCCACGCAAATCAAAAACACTGTGATGACAGGGGCAGTGAAACTCTTGAGCCTGAGGTTTCCAATCCGGCAAACAGCCCATATGCGTGCAAATAGAACGCAAAGCATAAAAACCCTCAGGTGAGCGCACCAGCCAAATCTGATAGGCCGGAAAAGCTTGAACCGTATTCAATTCCATCGCAGCAGGGAAAAGCAAAGAAACAGGTTTTATTTCTGAATGCCGTGAAGGTATCTGCAAATACCGCAAAACAGAAAGCAAAGAAGCCCATAAACCAGCCCAAAACAATCCTTGCCAGAGAAAATCACGTCGCGTCAGCGTTTTTTTTTCTGGCTCAGGCACTAACGCAACCCTCCTCCCAAACTGTTGACCTGCTGATTAAGCGAGCCCAAGTTGCCTGTGATATCGCTGGTACTGAATGGAAAGGCCAAGAGCGAAAGGTTCAGATTGAACTGTTGATAAAAGGAATCCCAGGAGGCTGTCAAAATAAAATCATGTAAATCTTTGCGCAAAACCACTCGAAAAGGAACCACCAAAGCAAAAAGCTCTTCCAAATTCCCTGGAATCGTAGTGGGCTGCACAGAAAAAACCAAGTCCAGCTCAGTATGCCAAAGCCAGCTGTCGCCAAAAGAAAAGCGCATCGATCCATTTAAGCCATTGATCCGTCCCAAATGAAAATCATAGGCAATATCGCCTCCCAATTCGACTCCCTGGGGGATTCCACTTTCCAGACCAAAAGTACTGAGAGCACCCGTTGCAAAAATTTCTTGACTGCTTCGCCAACGCATACCCAAGGTTGTATTGTCCCAACGTCCACCAAAAAGAGAAAAGCTGCCCACATCTTCCTGGTGAATGGGAATCATCGCACCATTGACAGGATCTCCATGTCGATAGACATAACCATCTGAATCCTTAAGAAAGCCCCCCACTTCAGAATCTTTGATCGCAACGGGGGTATAGGCCGTATGGGCTCTTAAAATAAACTGGTTCCCAATCTGAGAAGTAATATTGCTCTGAATTTGCTGGTATTGACGGTTGATATAATCGTAACCGCCATTAAAAGTCCAGGTAAACTCTGGCAAATTCACCAATGAGAGGGTGGCATTTAAATTGTTGATCGTACGTAATTGCAAGGGCTCAAAATTAGCAAAAGGCGAATTATTCTTGACCTGATCCTGTACGGCCCTTTCATAGGTCAGGCTGGGTATAAAGTAAGGAGAAAGTTCATTTCTGAGATTGGCACGGGCTGTGAAAATATATTCTGCGTCCTGGGTTTGATAAAGCCTTTGCTCAAAATTGGTTCCACCAAAATTCGCTTTCATGCCCATGCCCAGATCAAAATCCTTTGAAACCAAAGACAAGCGCAAAAGCGTTCGGCCAATTTCTGTCAAATTATACTGAGTTAAAGCCTGAACTGGAATTGAGGGATCAAAATAACGCCCCATTCGGGTTTCCAATTGAATTGGAAAGGTATCCTGAAAAAAGGGATTTAGCTGCAAATTTAACTCGGGCAATTTTTTTATTTGACCCGATGACTGATTTTTGGCTGCTTGTAAATCTGAAGAAAGTGTAAAGAAATCTTCATAATTCAGGCTGAAGGTTCCCCAGTCCAGACTTTGGGTTAAATTCACCCTGGGTTGCAAGGTTTGTATCAAGGTTCCCACAGAGGTTGAACTGATCCCCGAAGTATTGCTGTTATAAATCAGATTGGTGCTGAGCTTTGCCTTATCATTGAAAGGCAAGTTCAAATCGAGGGTCGTATTCCAAAGTTCATTTCCTTGTGAAGGCGCAGAAGCAGATTGGTCAGTCTTCAATTCATTATTTTCAAAGATTTGGGTTCGGCTGGAGTTATTATTTTCACTCCAATTGGTTCGCAAATTTAAATTGCTGTTTCCCAAGACCGCACTCACACTGGCGGTCCGGTTTTGTGTTCCTGAAATACCTTTTGTTACAGTACGTGTAATATTTTGGCCATTCACCTGATAACGAATATCCAAGGGACCATTGACTGATTGATTGAGACTTAAATTGCTGTTGACCTTCAGTTCACTGCTCGGATCCAGTAAAAACAGCTGATTATCCGTCAGGCGAAACTCAAAGCTTTGACTTGGATTTCTGGTAGCCTGATAAGCTGAAGTATTGTAAAAATCCTTATCTTTAAAACTCAGTTCAAGTTCGGTATAGGGCAATAATTTCTGCTTGTGGCGAAACTCCAGATCATGGTCCTGAAATTTATTTCTACCCCAATTGGCGACTTGATCCAACCAAGTAACACTGCTCGTCTGTTGGGTTGTCAATTGAGTACTGGCCTGGTCATTGACCTCAGCATTGGGCCCAGAAATCAGAGCACCCGCCACATCTTGAATATTGGCGGTAACTGGCAGGCCATAAAAATAGAAGCGTGTGATTGAATTGGGAAAAGCAACCCAATCATGTTGAAAGCCCAGCCCCACCCCTTTATTTTGCATCAGGGTGGCATACCAATAACCATCATGAAAATCATTCCAATGGTAATAGCCCTTAAACTTTGTAAAAATACCCTCTACCGCATTTTGTCCGACATCAATATCCGGCTTTTTGATACCCTCAGGGCTTTGGAGGGGAATCAACCAAAAAGGAAACCAAAACGTCTGTTTTTCAAAAGCCAGGATCTGAGCATTCCATGCCAAAACACGATCGCCTTCCAAATAATCCAAAACATCGGCTTCAATTGCATAGTGGGTCCATTGGCGTCGCATATTCTGAAGGGAATGAATGTCTTCTACCTGTTGGCTACTTGACTGATGTTCCTTGTCATAATGGTTGCAAGTGGTATAGAAGCCTTTTAAAAAGACGACCCGCTTGCCATCCTCATAGGCGACCATGCTTTCCCCCTGGACATAAACTTCTTGTCCAGGAGACTGAGCAGGAATAATAAGATAGACATTTTTGGCTTCTGCTCTTTTTAAGCGGATATCATAGAGCAATTCTGTCCCCTTGATTGTCCGCTTCTTACCCTCAGATGTCGTCTGAACAATTTCAAAGGGAACCTGACTGGCCAGGGTTTTGTTTTCCGTATCGTAATCCAGTTTTTCACTGGTAATCACCAGATCTCGAACCTGCATTTCAACATGTCCTAAAAGCCGAAAGACTTTCTCGGCTTTGATATATTCAATCCGATCAGCCTTATACTTGACCTTTAATTCTTCAGCTTGAACAGGCAGCAAAAAAACGCAGCCCCCCAAAAAGCCTGCGAGAAGAATAAAAAATACATGCGGTTTAAAGATTGAGTTCACAACACTATCAGTCTACTTGTATCAGAAAGATTAAGCCAACTACCCCAAAAATAATATTGGGTAGCCAGGCGGCAAGCGTAACAGGAATAACACCTAAATTCCCAAAACCTGTGCCCATGGTTTCTGCCACGAAATAGAAAAAGGTCAAAATGATACTGATAGCAAAACCAATATATCCTCCTCTGGCAAATTTCAGCCCAATTGGAGCAGCAATAATGGCAGCAAAAAAAGTGGCAAAGGGACGTGCAAATTTTGCCTGGTACTCAATTTCATAAGCACGCGTTTCCTGCCCCCCTTCACGGGTCGCCAGGATCAGCTCTTGTAAAGATTGAGAACTCATCTGTTTGGGTTCAATTTCACCTGCAAGGTAATTCTCTACCTTGATTTTGGTTTCGACTTCCAATTCAGAGAAGGTGTATTCCTTTTCAACGAAGGCATTGCTTTGCCCCGAAGCATAGGTTTGGATCACTCCATTCTGTAGGAGCCAACGCGTACCATTCCAATGTGCTGTACGTGCAGAAATCAAACGGTGTTGATTTTCAATATTACTGTCAAAAATTAAAACGCCTTCCATTTTCTTTTCAGCTTTGTTTAAGTTTTGAATGGTATAAAATCGAGAGTCCACACCTTTAAACTGAATATTGCCCGTTTGTTGAGACTTATCGCCCTTGATAGAAATTTCAGCTTGTTCGCGGGTCGCACTGCTTCTTAAATTCGCCTCAGGCACCAGTTTCTCATTCATATAAAACGCAATTACACTGACCAGCATGGAAATAAAAAGCACGGGACGCATAATGCGGCGGCTTCCTGTGCCTGTCGCCCGAATAGCAATCAGCTCAAAATCCTTTGACATACGGGCCAAACCGAGGAGTGTTGCAATCATAAACGCAATCGGCAAGCTCAGAACAATAAATTCTGGCATCTTGTAAAGAATCATCTTAAGCACAAGTTGCCAAGGCACTTTTTTCACAATAATCAGTTGCATATCTTCATTCAGACGCACAGACAACATAATCACAATCACGCCAATAACAACCATCAGGAAAGGGCGTATGACTTCTGAACTCAGATAACGGTCAATAATTTTCAATGATTTATCCTACTTGTAACCGCTTTAAATAAAAGTTCAGGTTACTAAACCTCAATTGTAATGAAGAATTTATCCCAGAGGCAACTTAACGGTAAAAGAATACACTTCCAAGTGTGAGAACAAGCCAATGATATACTGAGTCTAGCAATCTTCAGAGGTATTCTGCATGCAACAGAGACAGGTTCCCTTTCATAAATACAGTTTTAACCATCTCGAAGAATCAGCCATGATCGAGACTCTCCGTTCAGGATGGATCACCCGTGGCCCCAAAGTTGCAGAGTTTGAAACCGCTTTTGCTGATTACACTTCAGCGAAACACGCTCTGGCCTTAAACTCCTGTACTGCAGGCCTGCATTTGGCCTTGATTGCACTCAATCTTCAACCTGGCGACGAAGTCATCACCACCCCCTTGACCTTTGTTGCAACGGTCAATATGATTGTGCGCAGTGGAGCCACTCCCGTTCTGGCTGATATTGATCCCGCCACACTGAATATCTCTGTAAAAGAAATTGAAAAGAAAATATCAGCAAAGACAAAAGCAATTATTCCAGTCCATTTGGCAGGTCAACCCTGTGATATGCAACCCATCCTGGAATTAGCACGCAGCAAAGAGATCATCGTCATTGAAGATGCCGCTCATGCCACAGGCACAGAATACCACGGTCAACGTATCGGTGCGATCTCTGACATGAGCGTCTTTAGCTTCTATGCCAACAAAAATATCACAACAGGCGAAGGAGGCATGCTCACAACCAATCATCCTGAATGGGACGAACGTTTGCGCCCACTTTCTCTGCACGGTCTGAGCAAAGATGCCTGGAAGCGTTTTTCTGAAGGCGGGTTTAAAACCTATTTGGTGGAAGAACCTGGTTTCAAATACAATATGACGGATATTCAAGCAGCCTTGGGTTTGGTCCAATTGGGAAAAAGTGAAGACTTTTTAGAGAAAAGAGCACAGTGTGCCCACTTCTATCGCAAGGAACTTCAAGAACTTCCTGTCCATATTCCTACAGAGATTCCAAATATCCGTCACTCTCACCATCTGTTTATGCTGCAATTAAATGAACAAAAACTTTCAATCTCACGCGATCAACTGATAGACCAGCTGCATCAACGGGGTATTGGCTCTGCGGTCCACTATTTCCCGATTCATTTTCACCCCTTTTATCAGCGTCTCATGCCCCAAGCAATGCAAGAACTACCCTATGCCACCCGAGCAGGGCAGAATTTAATCTCACTTCCCATTTACCCTGATTTAAGCCAAGAAGATCAGAACTATGTTATTCAGTGTGTAAAAGAAATACTCAACAAATAAAGTTTAATGTTCAAATATACTCTATTATTTTTTGTTTTATTCTCATTTAACCCTTCTTTCGCACAAATAAATATCGCAACCAAAAACGCAGGAGAAAAAACAGGCGCTTTTCTCGGCCAGCAGGCTTCTCTTTTAAAATCGCCAAAGCGACAGCTCTTCCCGCTTCGTATCGGCATTTTGCCCTGGTATTTTGAAACACCCGTTCCGCTTTCGCAAGCACTTGAAAGCACATGGGCCCAGCGGCTCTCTGAAACTCAAAGTGCGCGGTTTCAGTTCAAAAGATTAAGCCCTGAAATTTTAAAAGCAGCAAGTCCTGAACCCCTCTCTTACCCCTATCCGCGCAATCTTTGGTCAGAACTTTGCCATAGACATAAAATTGATCTATTTTTACAAACTCATATCGAGAAAACATCCCAGGGATTTTGGTTTAATATTCAGTTTATTGATGGCATCAGTGGAAAAATTATTAAATCAAATCAAAAATTATTAAAATCAATCGAAATCAATGAGCTTACTGAATTCATTCAAAAGACTTTTAACGCCCTTCCAGCTTCAGCCAGTGAAAATATCGCCGATTTTGCTGCCCTATCAGATCTCGGTGAGCTGCATATAGAAACTACTCCTGAAGGCATGGCGGTTTATATTGACGGCCAGATCATGGGGGTTTCTCCCTTGCTTATCAGACATCTTCCTACTGGCGACCACCAAATCAGCGTACGCGAATCAAAAACCTTTGAATATCAGATTCTTCGTCTGACCAGCAATCCGTCTGGGGTCACTGTATTTATTAACCAACAGAATGAAGGTCAAACCCCTCTCTCATTGCCTTTTGAGCTACTCAAAACGCCAGGAAGCTATCTGATTGAATTTCAAAGCAATACAAATTTTAAAGCTGATCTTGAAATTTTAACCCAACCCGATGGGGTACCATTTCAACTGGACCAAAACACTCTTCGCCGCAGTCCTGTGACCTTTCAACAATTAAGTAATAAAACCTATAGGCTTCAGGTTCTGGGAAACCATCCTGTTGAAGTGAATTCCTCAGTGACGATAGAAAAAGACAAACAAGAAGCCCAGCAACTCAAAATCACCCCATATAAATTTGCAAAGGTGGTCATCGATGCATCTGAGGAAAGTACTGAAATCATCTTGAACCAGGAAAGCAAAGGTGAAAGTCCGCTCTCTCTCAATCTCAGTGAAGGTTTTCATGATCTGCTCTTAAACAAACCCCGTTTTAAACGAATTTCTCAAAAATTGCAGCTAGAAGCCGGAAAAACCTATGACTACCATTTTCAATTAGAGACCAAGAGTATTGATACTTCGATCTTTTTAACCCCAACAGGTGAAATCAGTCCACATTTCAATATCTCAAGCAAATTATTCGGTTTAGCAAACTACAAAGCCAACGCCACCAGCAATGCGATGGGAGCTGGTCTTGCGAGTCTTGAGGTAGACTATGGCTGGCCTGCCCTGGGAAAATTTTACAATTTTCTGGATCTGGGCCTGAGTTTAGGCGGCTATGCTGCCGTTTTACAAAAGGGTGATCAGTTCAGTACCCTGCAAGGGTTTGGTGGAAAACTTCAACTCTTTAAAGAAAACAATGCCGTTCCTGTCTCTGTTGCTGTAGGGGGCTATTTAAATCTCGACACGCAATCGATTAAACCTGTTGGTTTTATCAGTCTATCGCGTAATTTTTTTGATTTTGCCTTGCACTTAGGCCTGCAAACCCATGGAATGAATTTGAATATCGGATACAACGGATTTGATAATTTAAAATTGGGGTTCGTGGTTTTTGCCAATTCTCTATTTGGCCTGCTGACAGAGTCTGGAGAGGAAATCTCAACCTTGTACGGGATTCAAGCGGGCTATCGCTTCTAAACAAGCTATTTAAAAAGTGCACCCAGACGTTGCCAGAAATTCTTATTTTTTTCCTGTTCCAAGGCATTTTCCAAACTTGATTTGACTTCTTTTTCCTGTTTCAATTCTTGCTCTAAAAGATTGACCCGTGTTTGGTAAGAAATCTCTTTTTGCACCAGATCTTCGCGTAAAGTACCCATTTCTTTTTGGGTATTTGTCCACTGTTCAGGCATGGGCAAGAGCTGTAATTTCTGTTCGTGACGGTGATTGACTTCTTCAAGTTGACGATTGCGTTCTTCCAATTGTCCTATTTTATAGGTTGCACGCGCATACTTTTCTGCCAACTCATTTTGTTCACGAATGATCTTTTCAAGTTCAGTCTGATGTTTTTGCAACATTAAGCTGAGATTTTCAAGATTTTTTCCGGGAGTGTCTACTTGTCCACCGGTGATCAATCCTGCCACTTTTTCAACATCTATCAGTCCACTTATGTCGACTCCCCTGGAAACAGGAGCAGCCGAAGCGGTTGTGACTTCTGAGGAAGCAGAAACCAAAAGCCTTTTTTGAATAAAATCATGGCGACTGATAGATGCATCTAAGCGAAGAGGAATATCTATCTCGTTGATTAAGTAGCCTGTACCATGGCGAACAGCAGGCAATTTGCCGGATTTGATCCAGCGAGAAATTGTCTTTTCACTTTTGCCTGTAATTTTGGCTACGTCTGCCAGGGAATATTGAACATCTACCATTGTCACATCGTCCTTGTGTTAGTCAATCATACCCTAGCAAAGGAAAAAAGTCTAGTAGACGTTCTGAATAAAAGGGAAAAAGGCGGAACAAAATGTCCAGAGTAAAAAATAAAAAGCTCCGGCAGTAGGACTCGAACCTACAACCGATCGGTTAACAGCCGATTGCTCTACCATTGAGCTATGCCGGAATGAACAAACTGTATATTAAGGGATCCCAGAGACAACGTCAAGATATTAGCGAAAGGTTCTCACTAAGATTGCTACAAATTCCTAATGAAAAAATAAACAAAGATTAAACCCTTAAGGAAAGAAGGACTTGTCTGGTAATTTTGAGGGGGTATCAAAGCCGCGCATGGTATCCCCCATACTGGCCGCCAAAAGCTGCTGCATGAGCAAACTGGCAGAGACAAAGGCCAAAACAACAGCAACGGCAATCACAGCGTATTCAACTAACGCTTGACCCCGTTGCCGTTTGAGCGAAAAGGGCATTCAATTAACGGGCCAAAGCACTCGACAAGAAGTTAATCGGCACATAGACATCCAGGCTGGCAGGCCAACCGGCATCATCGGTACCCTCAAGCGTCACCTTGGCCGAAATCTGACTGTTGATACGCCCTTGAGACAGGGGATTTCCCAATTCAACCACATGTGAGCTGATAATAGGCAATTCAACCTCACCTTTGGCAGGAATCGGTTTCCCATCTTTGTCAAACTGATGAGAAGAACCTACTCTTACGGATCCGGTGATACGAACCACCCGAGGATTCAGAGTTAAAGATTGAGGCAAATATTCAATATTGATCGTATCGTAGGTTACCCCAATACTGCCAGGCTCACCTTCGAGAACCAAAGTGGGATTTTTAACTTCAGCGGAAATACGACTTTGATCAACCGTATAAGTCACGGAAGCACGCAATCCTCCATTTGTTCCAGGAGAAATTTTAACTTGTGCAGGAATATTCGTGTAAAGGCCGCAACCAGCAACCACCGAAGCGAGAAGTAATCCAGCCAATTTTTCTTTGAGTTTCATGACTTATACGCCGTTTCCATTCAATATGCTCTAGACCGCATTATAGCATAAGGTAAGAAATTGTTTTTCAGGGCTTGGGAGAGGGTGTCACAACGACAATATTGCTTTGATTGAGAAAATCAGCAGCGCGTAACCCACGTGAGTCTTGAACCAGTTGATTCTTTAGGGTGCCACTTTCAATTTGTAAGGAACGATAATGATCTCCATCTTCACGTACGACCATCACCACCCGATTGGGATTTGACTGGTTGGGAGTGACTTCCTCTTTGCGATAGGCAACCTGCTCTTCGCCATAGGCGCGAATCGCAAGATTTGAAAACTGTGTTAAAAGCGCAGGGTTGACAATACTCTTTGCGACCATTTGATACGCATTTTTGATCGTTTGCGTATCTTGGGTTTTAGCTGAGAAGTTAAAGATACCATTCATGACAACGGTTTGCTGATTACGCAGTCCATCAAGAGCCTGTTTAGGCTGCTGTTGCGTAAAGAGCGTATCAAAGGCAGCCAACTCGGTTAAATAACGCTCTGTCGCCTCTGTAATCTGAAAAATACTCGACAAGCTCTTCAAGGCATCTTCAGCTGAAACCAATGTTGCCCCTGAACTTAAAGATTGCGGTGTTTCATACTGATTCTGATAGATCTGAAGATTGAGATTGATTCCATTTAGCATTTGGTTCAAGGCATCGGAATAGAGCTGCTGAAACTCTTCTTTTAAAGCTGCCATATCCGTTGTATTATCGGTAGTGCTGGCGGTAGCGGTGGTTAAGGTATTGGCGGCCCCCACCATCGCAGGTAAAACTTTATCCACCGCATTTTGATAGGCTTCGAGATCTGGAGAAACAAATTGCAAACGACCTGAAATTTGCAAAAAAGCATTGCGGGCCTGGTTCAGAGCATTACGCACGGAAAGGGCGGTGGAACCTGCTGAAACATCAATTTGATCTTGAAAAGCTGCTGAAGCTGAAGGCGTGGCAACTGACTCAGCAGGAATATCTCCACAGGCGACCAAAAGAGAGCAAAGCATAAAACTCCCCAGCAACCGATGGATGGAACGATTCAAAATCAGTTCATTTACAGTTTCGTTCTTCATTTTATTTCTGCTCCCTGCTTTTGAAACTTATTATAAGCTGCTTAGCGTATCCCATTCCATCCTTTAGCGTAATAATTCAAAAGAACGGGATGCATCAGCGTATTGATCTGCAATTGTTCCAAAGGAAAATAAAGATCTTCAGGAAAAGTAAACAATACGTGCAAAGTATTTGAATTCAAGTATTTTAGATCCTTCAATTGAATCTTCAATGTATCGGGAAGTACAGGGTAATGTGTTGCCAATTGAAAGCCCCAATTTCCAAATGAAGGAACTTCGACTTGGTAAGGTAAAACAAATAAACCGGTATCTTTCAAAGTCTTGTGAATACACCAAAAAGCTTCCCGGGCAAAAAACGGAGAAGTACTTTGCGTTACCAAGGCCCCATTCGCACTCAATCTTCTCCCCAGCAAATGATAAAACTCACGGGAATACAATTTAGCCAGGGCCGTATGGCTGGGATCTGGTAGGTCAACCAGAATAACGTCATAAAACGCTTCACTTTGCTCAATAAACTTATAGGCATCTTGATTGACAATTTTCACTTTGGGATTTGTAAGACTCTTCTGATTCAAAGCAAGTAAAATGGGTTCGGTTTTAAATATCCGCGTCATTTCGGGATCTAAATCAACCAGTGTCACATTTTTTACCTGGGCATATTTCAAAATTTCTCTCAGGGCCAGGCCATCTCCCCCTCCCAAAACCAAAAGATTTTTGGCCTGAGGAACCACCGCAAAGGGAAGATGAACCAAAGACTCATGGTAGCGATATTCATCAAGAGAGCTAAACTGTAAGCCCCCATTAATGAACAAACGAATATCCTTGTGCCAGCGCGTAAGTGTAATTTGCTGATAGGGTGTCTGGCGAGAAAAAATAACTTGATCCCGATACAGTCGCTGTTCTAACAATTCTTCCTGGGTTTGGCTTGTGAAAAGAAAATACCCCAATCCCATGCTCACAGACAGAGAGAAGAGAAAGAGCGGCAAACCAAAACGCAATAAAAAACGGTGCCTCACAAAATTAGACAAGGCAACCAAAACATTTAAAACACCCAAAACCAGTGCTGTTTTAATTAAACCCAAAACAGGCAAAAAAAACAGCGGAAACAAAAGCGCCCCAAATAACCCGCCAATATAGTCATAGGTTAAAACATGTGCTAAATTTCTGCGCAGGTTTTCCTGCTGCTCCATAATGCGAATCAAAAGGGGAATTTCGATACCCACCAGGGCGCCTATCAGCAGCGTAACGGCCACCATTGAGACCTCATACCAGTCGCCAACGGTATGCGTCCAGAAGAGAAACAATGCAGAACACCCGCCCACCCCACCGATCAGAATCTCGGAGAAAACAAAAACATCAAAAAGTGATTTTTTGATGAACTTCGAAACAAAGGCTCCCAAGCCCATGGCACTCATATAGAGACCAATCGTCACTGAAAAATAAAACACGGAATCCCCCCATAAATAGGAAGAGACCGCGCCAATAATCAATTCATAGACAATGCCACAAACGGCAATGATCAAAATACTTAAATAGAGCAGAGACGTGGACAGGGGGCTTAAACCCACGAAGGGAACCAACGCAGCAGATTATAGTACCACCAGGGAATGGGGAAGGCTGAGTAAATCGGATAAAAGAACAGAAAAAGACCACAGGCCAAAGCCATATAGCCAGCAGCCATCCATTGACCCGCTTTATTCCAGCGTTCTACGACAAACCCTAAAACAGCCACAATACATAAGCATGCATAGGGAACGGCTTCAAAGAAGTAATGGGCAAAATTCAAGGTTCTGGGAGAAAGCCCCCAAGGCAGGTACATCAGCATACAAGCAAACGAAAGATACCAAAGATTGATATTTTTACGCAGCAAGCCCTGCCAAGTCACAATAACAACAGACAGCATCGATAACCACCAAATCGCAGGGTTCCCCAAAGCAAGAATTCCACCAATGGTATTGTTGCCATTGTTGTGAAAATAATACCAAGTCGGGCGGATCAACCAAGGCCAGGTATACCAAGCAGAATAATAGGGATGGGGATCCGTTAACTGCGAGTGGTAACGCCAAATCCCTTTCTGCATTTCAATCACTTCATGAATATTATGTCCCAGACTCATATACTGGGAATAGGAGAGAAGATATAGCAAAGCGGGAATCAAAACCACCATGAATGGAATCAATAAAATGGGTGAAAAAACAAAGACACTGGTCTGAAGCGAAGTTTTTGTCTGCCTAAAATAGCGGTAAAAAAACAAAGAGGGAATAATCACCCCAATCGTTAAAACACCCAACATAAAACCATAGGACCACAGGGAGGTCCAACGTGTTGAAAGCGCCAAGCCGATGAAAATAACTGCGCCAGCAAAATAAAGATAGCTTGAAAAATAGCTGCGCAGCGTATTGATACGGTGCCAATAAATTTGAAAAAAGCGCCAGGTAAAGGTCAGAGCGGTGACCTGAAACAAAGTGGCAAAGATATTGGTCATCGCCGTTCGCGACTGTACAAAATAAACGCCATCACAGGCCAAGAGTAAGGCGGCACACACTGCTTGCCAACGATGCGGCAAAGTATATCTGGCTAAAATATAAATCGAAACCAGAAGTAAAGAACCCGCAATAACGGGCATAATACGCCAGCCAACAGAATTGAGGTCATAAAAAGCCACACCCATTGCAATCAACAACTTGGCCAAGGGGGGATGCACCCATTCAAAAGGATGCAATCCAATCACATATTCTCCCCCTGCTCTGGCGTGATAGACCTCATCAAAAACCATTTCAGGTGGGAAACCCAAACGCCAAAGCTTAAAAAGTGCAGAGAAAAAAACAAAACCAAAGATATTTCGAATATCAATCCAATCAAGCGGCTGTGGAGCAGGTATCAAATCTTGAAGATCGAAAGCGATAATTCGCTGCCACTGATTTAGCATATATTTTTTAAGATTCAAGGAAATATCCACCAAGGGTCCTTTGAATAAAACAAAACAAATCCAAGCAAAAAGGAGCAGATTGAGAATAGCAAGCACCTTATAATGGCCATCACTTGCTAAAAAGTTATTCAGCTTATACAAGGGCTCAGGAAAATGTAGGTCTTGTTTTTGACCTGGCAATTCATACAGCAAATTCAGCATAAAGATAACAGACATGCTCGCAAACGAAACCCAAAGCCGTTTATTCAGTATCACTGAACCCAGAAGAAAAAATAAACCACTGAATAAATAACGTTCGTGCATGCGTGTGGGCAGAAGGAAAAAAGCAATCATAATTAAAGTAGAAGCATGCCAGATGGCAATTCCATCATCTTCATTCTCAGTTGTTTTTCGACTGTTCTTCCAGAAAAAGAAAAGAAAAGCGGCATAGGCAATTGAAAAAAGAATCAAACCCCAGGTTTTATGTTGTAAAAATACACTCGGATTTCCTGAACCCAGGTCAAAAATCCCACGGGAAACATCACTTTTCCACATATCTGTCAACGACCACAGGTTAAAAGCCTGAATCGAACTATAAGGGTAGAGATTGGCCTGGCTGACATATTGGTTGATAAACCAAGGAACCATTTGATTGACAGGAACAAATAAAAGCGTCAGAAAAAATGTCACCAGGGCAGAAGAAAAAATCCCTCCCAAACCTTGCAACCAACGGCGACGCCAAAGTGTAATAAAGAGTACCAAAGGCATGAGTATCAAGCCCTGCGGTTTGACCAAGATATTCAGGGTTGTGACGAGAATCGCCCCACCTTCTTGTTTTTTCAATAAAAGCCACAAAGCTAAAAATTGTAAAAACAGCGTGATGGAGTCAACCTGCCCCCACATGGCTGACTCATAAATGACTGCAGGATGCAAAGCAAAAACAAGGGCTCCTGCCAAAGCCAGAGCAACAGGAACATAGCGCCTCAAAACCTGTACAAACAAAACCATACAACCTAGGTCAGCAATAATCGACGGCAGTTTAACCAATAAGGTAAAGAAACTTTTATTCCAATGCATAAAGCTGGGATCAAAAATCGCATAAAACTTGGCGACAAACCACAAAACCAAAATATACAGTGGGGGATAATCACACCAAACGCCATTGACAGGATCAACGCTTTTATAAAAGGATCTGAAATCATGCTTGGCAACATGCATGGCCCAGGCCTTAAAATTATTGATATCTGTGGGATGTCCATGCATGGTATTCGATAGAAATAATCGCACAACAAATGCAATTAATAAAATGGCGACAAATGCCCAGAATACCTGTTTAGACCAGGGCCATTTTTCTTCTTTAACGGTGAGCTCTTGTTCGTTGTTTACTGTATCTGTCATTCTTCTATTGTTCCGTATCCATTGCAAGTAAAGCCGCCCCTATAACACCAGCGGATGGGCCCAAATGAGCAAGAGTCACCATATCTGGAAAACGAAAAGGCATACTCATTATAGCGCCAATCTGCTGACGGACAGGAAATAAAAGATTCTTTTCACCTTGAGCAGAAATACCGCCTCCCAAAACCAGGTATTCAGGTGCGAGCGTATTTAGAATATTGGCAATACCAATCGCCAAATAATAAATAAATTCTGTATAAGTCTCATAGGCCACAGCATCCCCCTCCAATGCACGACGAAAGATTTCAGGGCCACGCACAGACAGATCGCCTCCGCGCAAGCGATACCCTTTCAGCATGCCGTTGCCAGAA
This sequence comes from bacterium (Candidatus Blackallbacteria) CG13_big_fil_rev_8_21_14_2_50_49_14, assembly GCA_002783405.1. Lineage (NCBI taxonomy): Bacteria > Candidatus Blackallbacteria > bacterium (Candidatus Blackallbacteria) CG13_big_fil_rev_8_21_14_2_50_49_14. Next base: position 238,601 of record PFGG01000035.1, read on the forward strand.
ACATAGGCTTCCAAACAGCCTCTTTGTCCGCAATTGCACATACGCCCTGCGGGCTCGACAATCATGTGCCCAAATCCAATTCCCAAACCATGGTGTCCACGCATCATTTCCCCATGCATCACCACACCACTGCCAAGTCCAGTTCCCAAGGTAAGTAAAACCATATTCCGGTGCGGATCTCTTTGCCCCAAACGGAATTCTCCCCAGGTCGCCACGTTGGCATCATTATCCACAACAACAGCAAGACCCAATCTTTCTTCCAATGTATACTTGAGCGAGCGCTTCTCCCATTCGGGCAAATTAGGTGTGCAGCCCAAAATCACGCCATCAGGAAAAGAAACCAAGCCTGGTGTCCCCACCCCCACAGGCATGACACCAAATTTATCAACGATGTCTTGAATTTCAGTTGATAAGGCCTTTAAAATCGCGTCTCCGCCACTGTCCACAGGGGTAGGAATTTTTTTTTCGTATTGAATCTGGCCATTTTCCGCCACAACTGCAAAATGAAGCTTTGTTCCACCTAAATCAACGCCAATTGCTTCTCTCAAGGCAATACCCTTTCCTCTCATGCTTCAGCCAAAGCAGAGACAACGCCATATTTTCCTGCTTTATATACAATAGGTTTATTTACATTTTTCTCAACATAATATTCAAATTCACCCATAAATAATTCTGTTCCGGAATGAATTCTTTTCAATGACTTGATCTCAGAGAGGGCCTGTTCTGTTTGGAATTTTTTTAAGGTTTCAAGCCGAGCTTGCAAACTGAGCAATTGAAACTCAAACCTTGGAATTCTGCCTCTTAAATGTCTGAGCATAATATCATCGGGGCCCTTTTTTTCTTTTAAAACCAATTCAGAAATTTGATTGCGTATTTCGGCTAAATGTTGATCTATTGCTTTGATTTGACGCAAAATTAAATTTATTTTGTCTTCCAGATAGGGATTCAAACCCACTGCCAATTGAGTGTTTAAACCTGCAGACCCAATCCACGACGCCTGGACAACACCTGTCGCCCTTGTGATCCCACCAATAATATTTTCGGCATGAACAGCATCCAATGCAACAGAATAGGATTGAATTAAATCATGCGCATAAATCGAATAATCAGCCTCTAAGGTACAATGCTCAGCAAAACCAGTTCTAATACTTTTAGAAGCTTTTAATATAGCAGTGTCTTTTCCTTTTATTCCTTGTCCAATCAATATATGTCCGCCGGAAATGAGAACAGCAGCATCCACCGTGCCTTTGACAATAATATCCCCTTCAGCCCCTAAACGAATCAAATCCTTTACCGACCCATTCACAGCCACAATTCCCTGATAATAATGGGATTCCGTGATATCCCGCTCTAAAACAAAAATTGGCTGCATCACAATCGAATGTGGCAAATTGAAAACAGGATAGCCTTCCACGGTAGAAACCAATAGGTTTTTGTCTTCTTCAGAGACTTTTACATTTTTTAATTTGGGAAAAGATTTATCATACCCGCTCAAACCAGAAACCAGCTCCCCCCGAATGCTCATACCTGGTGAACCCAAGGTGGGTGGATATTTTCTTAAAAGAGGGGTATTTGCGGAAATGAGAATCTTTTTAAATTCGGGCCAAAACCAAGTTTCTTTATGCCCATCATAGACTTCAAGTAGTTTTTCAAAATTATTTTCTGATGCATCAAGCAGTTTTTCAAAATAGACATCCTGCCCTCTCTCTGGGTAAACCCCCAAAGCGATCAACTCCTGCTTGGCCGTTTTTTCTTGAATAATTTTTGCTATCGTTTTCTCCTGAATTCCATAGACAATTCCGTTTTGCTTTAAAAAACTGATAATCGATTTATGACTCAGTTCATATCCTTCTTCTCCAAAGCCCTGTAAAGGCTGAATCGAAAAAAAAGCTTCCATCAAATAACGCCCAGAACTTCGGGGAAAGGTGAGATGAAACTGATACTTCATGAAGCTTGTTCTGAAGGGCAATACTGCCTGAGACAGCACTGTTTGCACAGCGGCTTTCTCGCCTTACAAACGGCACGGCCATGGGAAATCATTAAGTGGGGAAAAAGAACCCAGTCCTGCTCAGGAACCTGTGCCATTAAATCTTTTTCAATTTTTTCTGGCTGTGTCTGCTGAGTAAGTCCTAAACGTTGAGATAACCGCGAAACATGGGTATCCACAACCACGCCCTCAGCATATCCAAAGGCATTTCCCATTATTACATTGGCTGTTTTTCGACCCACTCCACTCAAAGCAGTCAAAGCTTTCATCTGGTTAGGCACAAGACCTTGATGCAGTTCAAGCAACTGCTGTGCTGAGTGCTTAATCGAAGCTGCTTTGTTACGAAAAAAGCCTGTAGAGCGCACATCCTGTTCCAACTCGGCCAGATCTGCATCTGCAAAGGCTTGAGGTGATCTGTACTTTTTAAATAAGCTCTGGGTCACTTGATTGACCCGTTCATCCGTACATTGAGCCGACAGAATCGTAGCCACCATCAATTCATGGGGACTTGAAAAAAACAAAGCACAATGGGCATCCGGATAAGCCTGTTTTAATTGCTCAAGAATAAGCTCAATCGGCTGCATCAGTAATAATTCCTCAAAGCAAAACAGGTGGGATCTTGAATAAAGACCTCACCTGTTTAACAAAATTTATTTACTTCTTCTGAGTCGCATTCCCAGCATAAGGATTCAGCATTTTTTCTACTTCTTCCTCTTTCACCTGGCGGGTGCGCTCAAGCAGTTCAAGTTGTGTAAGGGCCTTTGTATCGGCTTTCTTACTGCGTGTTTCAGCATTCACCAAAATAATATTGATACGTCGATTGCGTGCTCTGTTTTCATCATTGATATTCGGCATCAAAGGACGTGTATCGCCGTAAGCTGAAGCCGAAATTTTAGTTGGATTAAAACCGACTTCGCTCAAGAAAAACCGAACAACTTCGGTGGCGCGCAAAGCAGAGAGTTCCCAATTTGAGGGAATTTCAGGCGTATGAATTTGCTGATCATCGGTATGACCTTCAACGATCACCTGGGCGTCGGTATCCTTACAAAACTGTGCAACTTCTTTTAAAAGTCTGACGACACGCGGTTTAATCACCGTTTCACCAGGATCAAAGAATACACTGTCGACAATTGAAATAATCGTGCCACGCTCATCTGTAGAAAAACTGACTGATTTATCAATTCCGAAGGCTTTTGCTGCTTCTTCAATGGCTTCACTGGCTGCAGTAATCACTGAACGCGTAGGTGAAGAAAGAATTGAAATACCCACAGCACTGGCCTGAACAGATTCTTTATTCAATGCACGGCGCAAGGATTCTGAAATTGCTAAGAGTTTATCTTTAGAAACTTCAGAGGAAGCAAACATTACCACGAAGAAAATCATCAAAAGAGAGATCAAATCGGCGTAAGTCGTCAACCATCGTTCTGTATTGACAGGGGCTTCTTCTTTTTTTCTACGAGCCATGCTTCTTTACCTGCCTGTTAATCATCAGCGATCCGACGTTTTTTACCGCCAGCGCCGCCTTTTTTACGCTTCTTGCCCTTCATCTTGGAGCCCTTGGGCAATTTTTTGACAGGTTTGTATTTCATGTATTCATTGGCGAAGTCTTTGGTCAATGTCTTATCATCAGCTTCATTGATCAACTCAGCCAACATCAACTTCACATCTTCAATCCCAATTTCTTTGGCTTCAGTATGTTTTTTCACTTCTGCCATCAAGGCCAAAGCACGTTCCTGATCTTGGGGATTCATATAAGTGGTGTACTCAATATGCTTATCGGTCTTCTTCTTACCGATTTTTCCACCCTCAATTTTGGCACGCATTTTCTCATCGACATAGGATTTCATAACTTTGTCGATCGTATCGGCAGTGCTGCCTGCCTGAATGGCTAACATACCATCGATATACATACCCTTGACCAGAGCTTCAACGGTATTTTTGGATTTCAATTTACCACTGACGGGCAAAACAAACACGTTCGCAAAGAATACACCATAAAGTGTAGTCAACAGAGCAAGCGCCAAGGCATTGCCCAGCGCGGCCATATCATCCAAATTGCCCATGGCCTGTACAATCCCCAAAACGGTTCCTAACATCCCGAAGGTAGGAAAATATCCTGCCAAGGCATCCAGAAAGCCAACATTGTTTCCATGCCGGGTTTCTGCGCTGGTCAATTCAGCTTCCATAATGGTTCTTACAATTTCTGAATCGGTACCAGCCACCAGCAATTTAATACCACGACGGACGAACTCATTAGGAGCAGTAGGGATTTCAGAGGTTAACGCAGGCAAACCGCCACTTCTCGCTTTATCGGCCATACGTTTCATGTCAACAACAACCAGTTCCTGACGGGTCGGATAAGGCATAATTGCTTGCCAATAAAGCACAGGCAATTTAAACAGCATGCCAAAACCAGAACCTACGGCAGCAGAGCCGAGAGAGCCACCCAATACGACGATCAACGAGGCAGGATCATAATAATCTGTCAGACGTTGATTGTTCATCATCATCGTAATATAAATGGCTGCAAGAACCAAAGGTATACCTAAAACAACCCCCATGGTGTTATCCCCTTAAAAATTCAGACTTCATCATGTATTTCCTCATTCAGGTGCGGATACTCAGAAACTGCTTCCGGATCGGCTTCATCCACAGGCAAAAGGCCATCAGCTTCAATCCAGTGGTAAGAGCGTTCTGAGTCTGGTATACGCACATGCTTCTTTACAGGCCAGTCACTGAATACAATTCGCTTGTAATCGATCACCTTACGCCAGACTTCATCAACACTTTCCCGGACAACCATTCGTTTTTTGTCAATGGTAAGAGTTACAACCGTTTCGGGTGTTGCCTCAAACATTTCTATCAATTCGGCATTGACAATAAACTTACGACCGTCCAAACGGGTTAATTTTATCATATAATTAACCAGATTTCCGCTCCGATGTAAAATACATCGGTCACAGTTTTTGGATTTGCCTATATCATTCAGTTCAATTTTTTTTTCATTGTACAATAAAAGTATGAATGATCCAAACGCGCCAGAAGACCAACAACCAAATCGTAGATTGTCCTCAAGGGCAACTAATTTTTTAATGAGTTCAATGGGCTCCTCTGTAGGCCAAGTCAGCCAAACAGGTCCCATTCATGAGGAGCAACCGCCTTCTGTCGAAACATCGGAAGCTCAAGGTCAAGCCCCTCTTGCTCATGACAATACCGAAAGCAAACGAAAAACGGGCGTGATCAGTTCAACCATTTACCCGGCACAACGTCAAGGTAACCAAGAACAGGCCCCGGAAAATCAGACGGCTAGTAAAACCAATCAATTAAACCAGACTAAAACAGCTGGGCCGAAACAAAGTAAAAAACTGACACCGCTAGACAAAGCGAAACGTCAAGAAGAAAAAATTGACAATCTGGCGGAGCGCATTACCAATGTTCTCAAACAAATTTCCGAATTTAAAACAGGCATGTTAGATTCAAATTTAGCACCCAGCCAAAGATTACAATGGGTTACTGAAAAATACCCGGGTTTTTCAAAAATATTTGGCGTATTATTAACACAATTAGAACCTGTTATTTTACTCATGCAGCGCATCAATCAAAAACTCCTTGAAAAAAACCTGATCCAAGGAAAGAGAAGACTCAGCCATAACGCGCACGATCGGGTCGAACAGGATTCTGCAGATCATCCTCCTCCTCCCCCTCCCAAGGTCTCGTTCCTCGAACTTGCAGAGAAAAACATTGTTTTTTGTGATAACCGCAAGCGTCCACTCTATTCTATTGAAACCATGCGGGGAAAACATGGCTATACAGCCAGCGAGGAAGTACTCGTACCTATGATTATGGAAAATATTATCCAGGCCTTTCAGGAAGTTGCGCCTAAGGCCAAAGCAATACCTACCCCACAAAGCGGCTTTTATGCGGGAAAGGCAATGGATCAAGTTATGTACAATATTTCAGAAGAAGAAATTATGTTGTTTTTAAATTACGTACAAAAATTCCCGCGTGGTTATGTGGGTAAAAATTTTCGAATCACTGAGTCTTTTGCAGGCTGGGTGGTAAGTGGCACGCCGGATGATTAAATGAAACGCATACTTGTGATTGAAGACTCTGCTTTTATTAGATATCTGCTTCAAGAAAATCTGCTCGAGCTTCAAATGGAAATTATCGGCGAAAGCAGTACCTCTGAAGAGGGTTTTGAACTTTTTCAAAAATACAAACCCGATGTCACCTTAATAGACTACAGTCTTTCCACTGGTTCGGGTCTGGAATTAGCTGAGAAAATTTTAAAAGAAAATATGTATGCCCGCCTTATTTTAATGCTTCCATACCGCATGTTTTATCAGGCACAAGAATTAATTGCCATGGGGATTCGGGCGGTTGTCAGCAAACCTTTTTATCCTGAAAAACTCCAAAGCACTTTAATCGAAGCCATAGAAGACTTTTGAGCAAAAAAAAGCTGTCGATAAAGTTTATCAACAGCTTTTTAACGGATGGAGGTAAGCGGATTCGAACCGCTGACCCCTTGCATGCCATGCAAGTGCTCTACCAGCTGAGCTATACCCCCGCAACGAAATTTAATGTACCATGAATCACTTAGAAGTGTCGATTCGATTGGGCAAAAAATTTTTGAATTATACGATGTTGAAATTTGTTTTAAAACCCACCATGAGATTTACAGTGTGCTTGACAGGACTCTTATCATGCCTTTGTTTAATCAGTTGTATCTTTTCCGAGGCGCAGTTCAATACGGTTTCAGAAACAGCCCCCCCCCGGAGTTTACATGATTTAAAAAACACAGAATCTAAGTATATCCTGGTGCCACAAGAAGAAATTCATTCTGTCGATCAATATGGAAACAGACGATTACAGATTCATTTTGAACTGCAGACACCTGAAAGCACAGTCAAAGATCTAAAATTTGCTTTGGTGCGAAGCCTCAAAACTTACCAACAACAATACCAAATCATTTGGGTCAGTGTCTCAAGCAAAACGCATCAACCCTTGCTTCAGGCAGAATGGTTTTCGGCTCAAATGCCCAAATTTCAAAAACGCTCTCAACTTAAACCAGAGGAAGAATTTAGATCGATTTTTATCGACTATCTCAAAACGCCATGAGGAATACGGGATATTTGTTCTTTTGGCTATTGTTTTTTTTTATCAGTTGTCAACAACAAGAGCATAAACAGCAAACGACTCAAGACAATTCAAGCATTGAAGATTTTCAAATCTCTGAAACCATAAATGGACAAACAAAATGGGTGGCGAGTGCCCAGAAAGCCCAAAAAACCCCCCACAAAGAGCGGACATTTCATGTTTTTCGGCTAAATGTCGAGTGGAAGGAACCCTTGATGACCCTTGAGGCGGATCAGGCAGAATTAAAACCAGGTCAGATTCTTTTTCAAGAAGGAAAGGGTTATTTTCAAGATATAAAATTTGAGATGAAGAACTTTGAGCTTAAAACAAAAGAGAATATGTTTTATTCCGATACCTTATCATTAAAAAGCAAAAATTTTTCACAAACTGGTATTGATTTAATTGCTGATTTAAACCTGAAGAAACTCAAGTACAAAAAAGCCAAGGGTCTTTATCTATACTAAGTAACTGATTCGATTTATTATGACTCAAAACAAAATCGAAGCCGAATAAACGTCTCATCTAACGGTTTTGAATAAACTTACCAATTCCCTCATTGCTGCCAATGATCACAAGCAAATCATTCTTCTGAATCACATGATCAGGACCGGGAATCACGGCAAGCTCTGCACCCATATGCTTAATCGCAACGACTGAGATGGAGTATTTAACTCTTAAATTGAGCTCTGCCAAATTTTTATTAATACAGGCAGAAGGCGCCATGATCTCCATGACACTGAAGCGTGGATCCAACTGAAAGCTCTCTAAAATGCTGGATTGCATCAGCATATGAGCCACACGGTTTCCCATATCGCGCTCAGGATACACAACCTTGGGAACATTCATTCTTTCAAGAATTTTTCCATGATTGGCATTGCTGGCTTTTGCAATTAAGCGCTTCACCCCCATTTCCATCAAATTCAAGGCCGTTAGAATGCTGGCTTGTAAGTCTTCACCAATCGCCAGAACAACACCATCAAAGCCTTGTAATCCTAGCTCTTCTAGGGCATGAATATTGGTAGAATCAAGACAAACTGCCTGGGTAACCAGATTTTCGGTCTGCACTATTTGAACATTGTCCTCATCATTATCAATCGCAAGCACCTCATGACCTTGTGAGCGCAAAGTAGCGGCAACACTAACGCCAAACCGTCCCAATCCGATAACAGCAAATTGTTTCATCATTCTAATCAACTCACCAATAAGTTTTCTTCAGGATATTTTACCAAGGCATGCCGATGCTTCCACCAGATGGCTGTTCCGATGGTAATAACGCCCACCCGTCCAGCATACATCGTTGCAATAATCAAAATTTGACCAAAGGGAGAAAGCAAAGGCGTTAAACTCGCAGAAAGCCCTACTGTCGCAAAAGCAGAGACCACTTCAAACAGCATTTTTAGCAGATCCTGTTTTTCACTGATCGTCATCAAAATCGTCACACAATTTATCCAAAGTATAGAAAACAGAACTGTCGCCATGGCTTTTGAAAGTGTGGACTCACTGATACGTCTCTGAAAAAGAGTTACTTGTTGACGTCCCTTCAGTACATAAAAAGCCTGAAGCAAGATGACGACAATCGTCGTGGTTTTAACACCACCACCTGTACTTCCAGGATTCGCTCCCACCAACATCAAAGACATCATAAAGAACAAACTGGTCTGGGTTAAATGCGATGTATCCAATGCATTAAAACCAGCAGTTCGAGGCATGACAGACTGAAAGAATGCATTTAATAATTTTTCGGCGGGTGAAAGATTTGCCAAGGTTTGCGGATTATGCAATTCAAGGTACAAAAAGGCATAGGTTCCCAGAACAAGTAAAACAGTTGTCGAAAGCAGACAAACCCGGGTATGCAAAGATAAATATTTCCAACGAAATGGCTCTTTGCGATTGGATAAACGATGCCAAAGCTCAGACAAAACAGGATAGCCCATACTGCCCATAATCACCAGTAGTGCAATCGTCAAAAGTATCAAAGGCTGACTTTTAAACCCCATTAAACTGTCACTGAAAAGTGAAAAACCTGCGTTATTGAAAGCAGAAACACTGTGAAAAAGCGCAAAATACAATCCCTTAGAAATCCCCATTTGAGGTATCCACGTGAACGCCAAAATCAAAAATCCAAGACCTTCAAAAAAAAATGTGAAAAGTGCGATTCTGAAAATGAAACGAACCACACCCCCTGGCCCAGGCAAATCCAAGACCTGCTGCATGGCAATCCGATCACGCAACGACATTCGCTTGCCTACAGCCAATAGCATCAAACTATAAAGTGTCATATAGCCAAGCCCACCCAATTGAATCAAAACCAAAAGAATGATTTGACCAGGAATTGTATAGTAAGTGCCTGGATCCACCACACTAAGACCTGTTACACAAACAGCAGAAGTGGAAGTAAATAAGGCAGTTAAAAATTGATCTGAGCGAAACTCTCGAACAGAGAAAGGCAGCCACAATAAAAGTGACCCAATTAAGATCAAGAAAGCAAAACCTAAAAGAGTAAGCTGTGATGGGGTAAATTGAAATTGTACTTTCGATGGCTTTTCAAAGGAGGAAAAAAGCTCTGGATTAAATTGGTTGCTCAAACGACGAATAAACCTTTATTGACATCTCATCTGGTCTCGATTCCGTATCCACCCTCGGGAAAGTATGCTACCATGCACAGCATTAAGGAGGCAATTCAAAAAGATTAAGAAAAGAATCAATAGAGTCTAAAGAAATGATTAAACTTAGTTTATTCCCAAAAGACAAAAAATTCTTCGTTTTATTCAACAATCTATCTCAATGTCTTGTTGAAATAACGACTGAATTCCAGAATTTTTTGCAGGATTATGAAGATAAACCCATTGTAACAGGTCAACAGACCAGAGACTTAGTAGAAAGCTCTGTCTCGCTTAGAAAGATTATCGATCTGGATTCCAAAGGTGATGGGTTGTCAGAAGATCTTTTAAAAACTCTCTTCTCAACTTTTGTTACCCCAATGGATCGTGAAGATATTCACGCCTTAACAAAGACACTTACCAGCATCATTGAGCATATCAATGGTGCAGCCAGACGCTTTGATATGTACCAGATCAAAACAGTAGAACCAGCAGCCCTGGAACTGTCTCAAATTCTGATTGAAAGTACTTCTGAACTTAAATTTCTGATCGAGCGTCTCGACAATTTAAGCTCACTTGAAAGATTTACCCCACATATTGAAAAATTAAGCCAACTTGAAAAAGCTGGCGATAAAATCTATCGCACCACGATCAAAAAACTATTTTGTTCGGCAGGCGAGTCTCAATGCTCCACAGAAGATACACTCCATATTATTAAGTGGCAGGATATCTTTGAATGCCTTGAAAACGCAATTGATAAATGCAACAGTGCCGGCACGATTTTAATGGGGATTATCTTAAAATATGCTTGATCCCTTTATTCTTTTGGTCTGTGTCGTTATTGTTGCGCTTATTTTTGACTATATAAACGGCTTTCACGACACGGCCAATTCAATAGCAACCGTTGTCTCCACACGTGTTTTAAGACCCTCTCAAGCAGTTATGATGGCCGCAGGTCTGAACCTATTGGGCGCATTTTTGGGCGTCGAGGTTGCAAAGACCATCGGAAAAGGTATGGTTGCCGGTGAATCAGTTACCCAGATTACAGTTTTGGCTGCTCTAATTGGCGCAATCATCTGGAACTTGCTGACTTGGTATTTTGGCATCCCCTCAAGTTCCTCTCACGCCCTGATCGGCGCGCTCTGTGGTTCTGCTGCCGCCTTTAGTGGTTTGGGCTCTTTAAACACACATGGTCTGATCGAAAAAGTTTTTTTACCCATGGTCATATCCCCCACCTTGGGTTTAATTTTTGGTTTTCTTGTCATGACTCTTTTGTATTGGATGCTTATCAAAGCAAAACCAGGTTTTGTAAACCGTTGGTTTTCAAAATTACAATTGGCTTCTGCAGGTTTTATGGCCCTGAGCCACGGCTCAAATGACGCTCAAAAAACCATGGGGATTATTACCATGGCTTTGCTGAGTTACTATGGTCCTCAAGCGGGTGGGGAGTTTCATGTTCCCTTTTGGGTGATCCTCTCATGCGCCATGGCCATGGGCATGGGCACTCTGGCAGGTGGTTGGAAAATTATCCACACCATGGGCAGCAAAATGATCAAACTGCAGCCCATTCATGGCTTCGCTGCAGAAACGTCAGCTGCCATTATGATACTGACAGCCTCACATATGGGCATGCCCGTAAGTACAACCCATGTCATTTCCAGTTCAATTATGGGAGTGGGGGCTTCTAAACGATTTTCCGCTGTTCGCTGGGGAATTGTGGGCAGTATTGTCTGGGCTTGGGTATTGACTTTTCCTCTTTCTTTTCTACTCGGAGGCAGTGCTTTTTATATCCTCAATTTCTTTTTCCATAAAGGCTAATTTTTATCGGCAGGGAAACACTATCAACCCCATTTATTGCGAAACCAAACCAGATAAACCGTGATTATGAGCAAGAGGCCATTTGCTCCCCAGGCACCTAAACAAGCCGAAATCTGACCTGAATCCCCCAGGGCAGTTCCTGCTGAAAAGAAAAGATAATAAACAAAGATAATCAGTAGACTTAAACCAAACCCCTGCATTTTACTGCTGAGGGTTCTTGCGCCTAAAGCGGCACCAAGCAGTAAAAACAAAAGAGACGTCACTGGCAATGCGATTTTCTGATGCCACCTTACAGCCAAAGGCAGAGAGTTTTGTCCAGCAGTTTTCATATTCTGAATGGTTTCAGACAACTCATTCAGGTTCATCTCCATAGGCTGTCTGCTATGCTCCAAGACACTTTTTAATGAAGGTTGAAAGGTATAGGACATTTGTTTAAACTTTAAGCTGCGGTAAACACCTGAACTCGGCCATTCTTTCATTTCGCCCACTAAAAATGTCCAGTCTCCACTCTGGCTATTAAAAGAAGCCTCTTCGGCTTCAAGCAAAGCTTGGGCTTTATCCTTTTCAAAAATAAGCAATGCCACCCGAAACAAATGATTTTTTTCAGCTTGTGCAGCATAGAGCAAATAGTGAAGTTGATGATCTTTTAATTCACGATAGACCAGATGGGCTTGTTGAGAAGAAATTTCTAAACGATGCGTTTGTGCAAAATTCAATAATTGCCGAGCCTGATAAATCGAGGAAGGCATAAAAGTTTCACCCATCAGCAGGGTGGCTATCGCCAAAACAAGTCCAGACAAAGCCAAGGGAGAAAGAATTTGATAGAAACTCAATCCCAGCATTCTCAAAGAAAGCAGTTCGCCATCTCCCGATAGTCTCGAAAATGCCAGCATACTGCCCAATAATGAAGCCATTGGCAAAGTATAATAAAGCATTTCAGGAATACGATTTATGAATATTTTCAAAGCAAGTTCAAAAGGAATCTGGTACTGAACGCTTTGTTCCATCAGATTGAACAGAACAAAGCCTGTAATCATAATGGAGGACATCAAGAGCAATGAAAAGAAAAAGGGCGCTAAAAACTCAAGAATAAGATACCGAGACAAAAGCCTGGTTCTTGAACCCATCAAAAATATCTGTTCTTTCAAGAATATAAAACGTGAGATCTTATACCGTCGGAGACTCGTAAAGATCCGCATCCAGATCGTCGAAATTCACTTGGCTGAGATCTGCAATACTTTCTTCTTTACGCTTTAAAATTTCCTCATCCGAAAAGGGAAGCTTAATTTTTGAACGGTAGCGCTGAAACTTAAACTCATTTCCCAAATAATATCTTCGGGCCAAAGGATTGAGGGCTACTTCGTCCGAAGGACCACTGACGATCACATTTCCACGCGTTAAAATATAAGACCAGTCCGTAATACCCAGTGTCTCCTGGACATTGTGATCGGTAATCAAAATGCCGATGGTGCGCTTTTGTAAATGCACAATCATCTCTTTAATGCCCGCTACAGCAATCGGATCAATGCCGCTGAAGGGTTCATCCAATAATAAAAAAGACGGATTGGTGGCAACAGCACGCGCAATTTCTACACGTCTGCGTTCTCCTCCCGACAATTGATGTCCTTTTGACTTACGAACATGTTGAAGATTAAACTCTTCTAATAATTCATCCAAACGGGGTTTCTGTTCTGCGGCAGGAACATGCAATAACTGCCAAACCGCTTTTATATTTTCTTCAACTGTTAGCTTACGAAAAACAGAAGCCTCTTGAGGAAGATAGCTGATTCCCAAACGGGCACGCTTATGCATCGGCAATTTAGAGATCCGTTTGCCATCAAAATAGACATGTCCTTTGTCAGGGGAAACCAAGCCAACCACCATATAAAATGTGGTGGTCTTACCCGCTCCATTGGGCCCCAAGAGGCCAACCACCTCGCCTCGCCCAACACGGACATTGACATTATTGACCACTCGACGTCCGCGGTAGGTCTTCATCAACCCCCGAGTTTCAATCATATAGGCTGTGCCGTGCTCATGATTCTTTTTTCTGTTTCAGGATCAAAAAGATGAATACGTCGAGTATCCAACCAAACAGGCAATTCACTGCCTGAGGAAAGATGCAGAACTTTAATCGTGTCTACTTCTGCTACCAGCTTATGTTTGTCACCTACAGAGAGATGAACAAAGGTGCGGGAACCTGAGGGCTCAACCACATCAATCCAGGCCTGAACAGACTGCCATTCAGGATTGGATTCATCGATATCCGTGAGAGCCAAAAACTCAGGGCGAATGCCCATAATGACTTCTTTTCCTTTGAAGCTCTCCAAATCACCCGCCACCACATCAGTCTTTTTGAGACTGAGTTGGATACCGGGTGCTTCAACCTTGACCGTTGTACTGTCCATATCAGTCAGGCGTACCTGAATAAAATTCATAGAGGGGCTGCCGATAAAACCAGCCACAAATAAATTAGACGGAAATTCATAGGCGACAGCAGGAGAGGCCAATTGTTGAATAATTCCTCCCTTCATGACGGCAATGCGATCCCCCATGGTCATGGCTTCAATCTGATCATGGGTCACATAAACGGTGGTAATGCCGAGCTTTTGCTGCAGCCGTTTAATCTCAGTGCGTGTTTGCATACGCAATTTTGCGTCCAGATTTGAGAGGGGTTCATCCATTAAAAAGACTTGCGCATCTCTCACCAAGGCGCGCCCCAAGGCGACACGCTGCCGTTGTCCACCAGACAGTTCTTTGGGCTTGCGGTGCAGGTAAGGCTTGATATCTAACATATCCGCAGCTTCCTGTACCTTCTTATCAATTTCAGATTTTGAATATTTGCGTAATTTTAATCCGAAGGCGATATTGTCATAGACCGTCATATGGGGATAAAGCGCATAATTTTGAAAAACCATGGCAATATCGCGATCTTTCGGAGGCACATGTGTAACCTCACGATCTCCAATCACGATCGAACCTTCATTTGCAGTTTCTAAGCCTGCAATCAGGCGCAAAGTAGTTGATTTACCACAACCACTTCCCCCCACCAAAACAAGAAACTCTCCATCTTTAATATGTAAAGAAAGTGATTTAATAATTTCAACCGATCCATAACGTTTTACAATATTCGTTAGTTTGACTTCACCCACAACCGCTCCCGCCCTTCGTTATAGTTTTCCGGAATAAATCCGGCGTATTGCAGATAAGTGCTCTGGATAGCTTTTAGAAAAAGCATGAGAGCCATCTCCACGGGCAACAAAATACAAATATGGTGTTTTTTCAGGAAATAACACCGCTTTTATTGCCGCAAGTCCGGGATTCCCAATTGGACCCGGTGTTAGTCCCTTATAACGATAGGTATTATAAGGGGAGTCGACTTGAATGTCTTTAAGAGAAAGTCCTTTGGGCCCCTGATGCCAGCCCAGAGCATATTCTGTAGTTGGATCAGACTCCAACTTCATCCCAATTGAAAGTCGCTTTAAGAAAACCCCCGCAATGATGGGCAATTCGCGATCCAAAAGCCCTTCAAGTTCAACAATAGAAGCGAGGGTTACCGTTTGGTACAAATTTAGCGTATGTCCAGCAGGACGCTTTTTCCAAAGCGGTAGAATGACCTCTTCAAAACGTTTGAGCTGCGCCTGTATCAACTGTTTTTCTTCGCCATCTAAATAATAGGTATCTGGAAAAAGAAAGCCCTCAAGACCATTCTTTAAAGTTTCTTGAGATAAAAAAGGAAAACGGCGAAGCAGCTCCTGCTCAGGTTTCTTGGCAATTTCAAGATAACGCTCTGGAGAAAGCAGGTATTCAGACAAACGTCGCGAAGCCTGCTCAGCACGGTAGCCTTCGGGAATCGTATAGGGAATTTTTTCGGTTTTCCCCAGTACCATGGTCTCCAAAATTTCAGACGAAGACTGGCGGGCTGAGAAACGGTAATAACCAGACTGTAAACGGTTTTGCCAGCCCTTGATCCGAGCATAGAGTTTAAAGGCCCGCATATCACGAATCAAGTGTTCTTGATTTAAAGTCTCGGTGACTTGATAAAGCGAAGCACCATTTTGAATACGTAAAAGTTTATCCTGGGAGGCTGGGTCAAGGGGACTTAAATAATGAAAGAAAACAGCAGCAGAAATAACTCCTGCAAGCACGATTGCTAAAATGAAAAAGACCAAGCCACGTAAAAAGGACATGCGCTAATCCAAATAGAAAGCCGTAACTATTTTATGCTGCTCATGTGCGAATTGAATCGTCTGTTTCAGCGTCATACTGGTGTGATAGAGAAAAATAACCAATTGCTGGCACTTCCCTATAATCTCGGAATAACATAATTCACTGGCTTGGGCCAAAGTCATATTGTTACGTTCAGGATATTCAATGACGGTTTTCAACGTACTTAATTGTTCACGGCTTTCATCGGGCTGTTGCTCAATGGTCTGAGGTAAAATCACGGTTAAATTATCCGGATTGGCTCTTTGCACCCCTTTAATCACAGCAAAATTCGTACCTGGAGCTCCACTGGTGATAATGTGGTTATCATCAAGCGAAAGAGCATAGGCCAAGGTTTCTATCAATTGTTGGTGCGCAAAAGAAATATGCCGACTGCCAATAAAAGCAATTTTTTTCGAACCTTTGGACTGAAGGAGTTGCAACTCCTCCAAAAATGTATCCAATTTGTTGTCTGTCAAGGTATCTGCGTTTCCGGATTGTTGTGCCATAAATGGATCAGACTTTCACCCTTCCAAAGAATATGCTAGGCCGTGTCAGACACGGATGGACACAGCCATTGTAGCATAACCCATGAATCCAAAGCGTTAAGCCCAGGTAAGCCAAACGCTGAGAAAAAACAGAATTGAAACCCTTGTTATAATGAAGAGCAAAATTGAAAGCAGAAAACGATCATGCCAACAGAGCTAAATGCTGATACAATGGCACCTTTACGGGCTGATATTCGTAAATTGGGTGAAATATTGGGGGCTGTGATTCAAGAACAGGTCAGTCAAGAATTTTTTGAACTCGAAGAACAAATTCGTGAACTCTGCAAACAGGCCCGCGCAAAAAAAGAAGAAGACCTCAATCTTCAAATTGAAACCTTAATTTCAGCGCAAACACCTGAAACACTTGTTTACTTAGCCAAGACTTTCGGTCTTTATTTTCAGTTGGTCAACTTGGCCGAACAACGCCATCGCATTCGGCGAAAAAAAGAATATGAACGGCAAGGGAATCTGATCAAGTATTCTCTGGAATATGCAAGCTCCAAACTCAAGCATTTTAAAGCAGAGCCTGAGTTACTCAGAAAACAACTCGCTCAGTTTCAAATTGTGCCTGTGATGACAGCGCATCCCACCCATATTATGCGAAAAACCACAGTGAACAAGCACCGACGCATCACTGAAATACTTTTTCAACGTGACCTGCCACAATCTCCCAAAGAAGCAGCCCAGTTAGACATGGAACTCAAACATGAAATTACATTGCTTTGGCAGAGCAATCCCTTTCATATCAAAAAAGTATCCGTGACAGACGAAGCTGAAAACCTGTTTTTATATTTTGAAAACGCACTTTGGGAAATACTGCCCAAACTCTATAACGATCTTGAGTATTTCTTAAAGCAGGAAGATATCCAGATCCAACTACCCAGTATGCTCCGTTTCGGCTCCTGGATTGGCGGCGATCGGGATGGACACCCCTTTGTAACAGCCACAGTCACACAAACCGTATTACAAGAGCAAAAAAACTTTGTGCTAAGAAAATATGAAAAAACCCTGGCAATGCTTGAAGATCATCTCAGTTCTTCTCTCATGAACCAAACCGTCAGCGCAAATTTTTTAGACAGTCTGCTTCAAGACAAAATCAAGCATCCAGAAATAGCGCAATTGTTGATCCAAAAATACCCTCAAGAGCTTTACCGTCAAAAATTGGGCTTCATCAAATACAAACTGGCCAATACTTCACATATGAACTATCATCCAGAACAAAACCAGCTCACAAATTACTACCACGATGCACAAGCGTTAAAACAAGAGCTTGAACTGCTTTTGCAAAGTTTGGAGCAAAATAAAGCACAAAGTGCCGGACAGCCTTTAAAGGATTTTATTCGACAAGTAGAAACCTTTGATTTTTGTCTGGCGACGCTTGATATACGCCAGCACGCCGCTGTACATGCACAAGCCATTCAGGAAATCTTTGAACAGACCCAAGTCTGCTCAGATTATCTTCAGCTCTCTGAGTCAGAAAAACAAAAACTTCTGCTTCAAGAGCTCAGAAATCCACGTCCGCTTCTCTCCCCCTTTCAAGTTTTATCTGAACCCAGCCAAGAACTGTTAAACACATTGCATCAAATTCGCAAGTCTCGAGAAACGATCAGCAAAAAAGCAATCGAAAACTATATCATCAGCACCTGCGCCAAAGCTTCGGATATTTTGCACCTCTTACTCCTGTTTAAAGAAACAGGTTTGGCAAGTTTTCAAGCTGAAAACAGATTCTGTGAACTCAATTTGATTCCTCTTTTTGAAACGGTTGCAGATCTCAAAGACGCTCCCCAAATTATGGAATCTTTGTATCAATTAGAGGAATACAGAGATCTCATTCGCCACAAAAAAAACACCCAGGAAATTATGTTGGGCTATTCTGACAGCGCCAAAGAAGCAGGAATATTAGCCGCCAGTTGGCACCTGTATCAAACTCAACAGAACCTGATGAAAGTAAGTCAAAAGTATCAGATCAATCTTCGCTTCTTTCATGGGCGTGGAGGCACCATCAGCCGAGGGGGGGGGCCCTCCCACCATGCTATTCTGGCGCAACCCCCAGAAACCGTCCAAGGCGATATTCGTATCACAGAACAAGGAGAGGTTTTATCCTGGAAATATATGTTCCCAGAAATGGCACATCGGAATTTATCTGTTTTGTTTTCTGCGCTTACAGAAGTCTGTCTCCTGGCCCAGAACACACCCAAAACCCATGAAGAGAAAAGCTGGGCCCTACTTGAATCTCTGGCTCAAAAGAGCTATCACAAGTACAGACAACTGGTAGAATCCCCTGATTTTATTGTGTTTTTTAAATCAGCCACGCCTTTGGAATCGATCAGCCACCTGAATATTGGCTCCAGACCTTCCAGCCGTAAAAAATCTGACAGGATCGAAGATTTGCGGGCGATTCCATGGGTTTTTTCCTGGATGCAATCACGATGTGTGATGCCTGCTTGGTATGGCGTAGGCAGTGCTTTTGAAGACAGCATGAACAATTCAGAACAAAAAAAGCTGATTCAGAAAATGTACCAGGAATGGCCTTTCTTTCAGGTTTTGATTGATAATTTGCAAATGACCCTGTCCAAAGCAGATATGAATATTGCCTCGGGCTATGCCAACCTGGCCCCCCTTTCAACTCAGAAAAGTATCTGGTTAGAGATTCGAGCTGAATACCTTAAAACCTGTCAGGTGGTTTTAGAAATCACTGGCCAAATCCAGATTTTGGAAAAAAGCCCCGTATTACAAAAATCAATCGCCTTAAGAAATCCCTATGTAGATCCTCTCAATTATATCCAGTTGGATCTTTTGAAAAGACTGCGTGAAAAAACCCATGAAAACACAGAACAAACACAACTTAAGCAAGCACTCAACCTGAGTATCATGGGCATTTCAGAAGGTTTGCGCAATACAGGCTAAATTTCATCAGAGAAGAATAAATTGAAGGTGTTATAATACAGCACATTCAAAGCTAGGCAAAAGGAGACTTCCCTGATGAAACGCAGTTCTTTATATACCATGTTGGCCCTTAGCTGCTCCTTACTATTTTCAGCTACAGCCCAAGCAGAAACAGGCAAAACCGAAAAAAAACCAGTTCAAACTGAATCCACTTTTCGCTTTATTGATCCCAATCCCGCAGCTACGGCTAATTTTGGCTGGGGTCGTTTTCGTCTGCCCTCGGTACGCGTTGATATAGGCAGCAGTGTGCCTGTCGACAAATCGATTCAAGATTTCACCAGCTTGGGGAAATCGATCGCAACCCTCACCAACGGTCTACTCCAAGGTCAAACCATTGACAGCACCACCGCAACCAATACCAAAAACCAAATCAATACAGCACTGGCCCCCTTCCAATCAGGTGTGCGTATGGATTATGAGACCGAAATTGCCTTGTTCAGTTTCGCAGGTGCCCCCGTACAGGGTTTGCAGATCGCCAATCGCCCGATCACTCTGGGATTCAATATTGGCGCAGAAACAAGAGGCTATGTGAACGCCAAGTTTTCACAAAGCTTCAGTGAGGGTCTGACAACACTGACAGATTCTATTCCCACCCTTTTATCCACCGGCTCAAGCCTCACCAGCATTGTAAGCGACGCTCAAAGCCTGACGGGCAAAGTCACACAACTCACCAGTGATATTACCCAACTGACAGCGCAGGGAACGCAATTGGTTTCCAACCCCCTCTCTGCAACTCCGCAGCAAATTGCAGATATACAAACCCTGACCAAACAGGTCTCCACCAACGTCGATCAACTGATTACACCAGCGCGTCAGCTCACCAAAACAGTGACCGACGCGACCAGCACCACACGTGGTCTTCTGAACACCATTCAAGGAGCGGCATCAGGAGGCGTCAGTGTCGACAGTGCCAATGATCTGCACATGACGCTGGCCCTTTCCGGAGCTTACCCAGTCTATGAAACCGAAGACGTCAAAATCTCTGTAGGCACCAATCTGAAACTCTTTTTAATGCCCTTTAATGTTCCCTTTCGCAGCTTGGGCTTAAACAGCGATTCTTCGATCATGGGACAAATTAAAGTCACTGATTTCAGTGGTCTGCAAAATATTGATTCAGTCAAAACAACATTGGACAGTTTGGACAAAGCTGCCACAGATACCAATACCCTGATTACCCAGGCAGAATCTGTAAAGAGCCAATTGGACACAGCTATTCAAGGCATTTCCACAGGCAATCTTGCCGCTGTGGCGACTGAAGCTCAAAAAACACTGACAGCGGTCAATCAAACCAGCCAAAGTTTGCAAACCACCCAATCGAGTATCAATGCTGCTCTGCAAAATGTAAACAATATTCAGCAAACCCTGCTCAGTGAACTGCAGAACACTTCACTCAAAGGCAGTATCGTCACCCCAGGTGGAGCAGGTTTTGGTATGGATTTAGGAGTGAGCGCAACACTTTATCGCAATTTAAAGCTCAATCTGCTGCTGCAAAACCCGGTTGTGGTCTGGCAAGGAACCGAAAGACCTTTTGAAGCCCGGTTTGCGAACGCCCAGGGACAAATGCAGCCCAGCCTCAACTTTCTGGATGATCAGGCAAAATCTGTCAACTATAACGCCACGGTCCCCATGGCTTTGCTTATGAATGGACAATACAGTTTTGACGAACTTTTGCCTCATTTTTCAGGCCTAATTGGCAAAGGTCAGTTTGAGTTTGTCAACAATGGCCGTACTCCCGCCCTGACTTTGGGTGTGCAAAAACAATTCGGCCCTGCCTACGCAGGCTTGGGAGGACGGATTGGCGGCATTACCTCCATGCTCTACGGCGAAGCAGGTCTTCGTCTGGCCGGAAATTTTGGGCTTGACTTCCAATTGGGTGTCTCTCCTACAGGAACCGGAATTCCCGCTCCTGGCATGAGCTGGCTGAATAGCGCACTTTTAGGCCTGTACTTGCAGTTCTAGTGCACCCTCTGATTTCATTTCATCAGCTGCGGGATTGGCGATGCTGCTCGCAGCTGTATGCCTATCGTTATCTGTTCAAAATTCCAGATTTTCAAGGCAGCCAGGAAAAAGAGCGGGGAAAAAAACTTCACGAACTGATTGAACAGGACTTGAACGGATTCAAGATCAGCATTCCTGATGTCTTTGCCCAAGTCTGGCAAAATTATCAAAACTATATTGCCCCGCTCAAAAAAAATTTTCAGTTGCATGCTGAATGGGACTATTTTTTTTCAGTTCAATGCTCAGCTCAAACCTGGGGCATCACGGGAAGAATTGATCTCTGGGCAGCTCTTGAAAACACCCTGCTGATTGTCGACTGGAAAAGTGGAAAGGGCCCCCTGTCTGAAACGGATCTGTGGCAAATGCAATGGTATGCCTGGAGTTTAGACCAAATGCGCCTCAGTTTGGGTTTGAACAAAGAACAGCCCATACAAACAGAATGGCTTTATCTTGAAACGGGTCAAAAAGAATCTCGAATCTTTTCAAGAGAAGAACTCAATCGTCTTCAGCTTGAATTTTGCAATCACATTGCCCAGACCGACCCAAAAGAGTATGATTTTATACCAAACCCTCATCCCTGGCAACAGGGAAACTGGTGTCAACGCTGCACTTATCAAAAATTATGTCCAGAAGGAAAGTATCACGATCATGAAAGAGCTGATTTCACTGTGTAAACGCCGGGGCTTTATTTTTCAAGGCTCAGAAATCTACGGTGGACTGGCAAATACCTGGGATTACGGTCCTGTAGGTGTTGAACTGAAAAACCGCATCAAACAGCACTGGTGGAAAAGCTTCGTGCAAGATCGGGAGGATATCTTTGGCTTGGATTCTGCCATTCTCCTCAACCCCAGGGTATGGGAAGCCTCGGGGCATATTGGTAATTTCAATGACTATCTGATGGATTGCAGAAGCTGTAAATCACGCTTTCGGGCAGATAAATTGATCGAAGAGTTTTTATTCGCTCAAGGGGATCACGAAACCCTGGTCGGGGGCTGGGATAAAGAGACCATGGAAAACTATATCGCCGAGCATAAAATTCCTTGCCCAGAATGCGGTGGCCATGATTTCACTGAAATGCGCCAGTTCAATCTGATGTTTGAAACCCATCAAGGTGTGGTGGCAGACTCCTCGGCCCGCATTTTCATGCGCCCAGAAACAGCCCAGGGCATTTTTATTAATTTTCGCAATATCATGAACACGATGCGCCCCAAACTGCCCTTTGGTGTCGGTCAAATCGGAAAATCTTTCCGGAATGAAATTACGCCCGGAAACTTTATTTTTCGTACCCGCGAATTCGAACAAATGGAAATGGAATATTTTTGCCGTCCAGAAAATGCACTTACACAGTATGAATACTGGTGCCAATTTTGCATGGACTGGTTGCAGGCTTTGGGCATTCGCTCAGAGAATCTGCGCTTGCGTGCCCATGATCCTGAAGAGCTCTCTCATTATTCACAAGCCACTTCAGATATTGAGTATAAATTTCCCTTTGGCTGGGGTGAGCTTTGGGGAGTGGCCCATCGCGGTGATTTTGACTTAAGCAGACATGAAGAATTTTCAGGTCAGGATCTGCATTATCAGGATCTGAGTAGCAACGAAAAATTTATTCCCCATGTCATTGAGCCCGCCTTGGGTGTGGATCGTCTCTTATTGGCCATTTTAGCCGATGCCTATCAGGAGGAAGAAGTGAATGGGGAAACGCGGGCCGTCTTGCGTTTGCACCCCAGCATCGCACCGATTCAGGTAGCAATCCTGCCTCTGTCAAAAAAGCTGAATGACGATGCCTATAAACTGTACAAGCAATTACAAACCCAATTTGTATGCGATTTCGATACCACCCAGAGCATCGGCAAACGTTACCGCCGCCAGGATGAAATTGGAACGCCCTATTGTGTAACTTTGGATTTTGACAGTCTTGAAGATCAAGCGGTCACCATACGTGAACGGGATACCATGTCCCAAGAGCGCATTCCGATTGCTGAACTGAGCCTGCGACTCGCAGAAAAACTCAAACGCTAAGCGTTTACTCTACCAGGCTGAAAAGACTTTTCAGCCTGGTATTTCAGCCCTTTGCTCTGAAAGATGCAATTGATTTTCAATCTGTTGGCGAACGGCTTCAATCAAAAGCTCGCGCTGCTCTACAGAATAAGAACCGGGATCCACAGAGGGTAAAAAAACCACTTCAATCAAGCCCGGTCTGACCACCCGAACACCCGGCGGTAGAGCCTGATAGCTTCCCCTTATCATAAAAGGGGTCAAGGGCAGACCCGATTCCTGCGCAAAGACAAAAGCCCCTTTTTTAAAGGGCAGCATTTGTCCATCCCGCGTACGTGTTCCCTCAGGAAAAAACACAACTTTCTGTTCATTTTTATTCAGCTTCTGAGTGCCTTTTTGAATACTGGCAATAGCCTTTTCCCGATCTTTGCGATCAACCGGAATATGTCCGAGTGCCAACATGGCCTGGCCAAACAGTGGAATTTTGAAAAGCTCCTGCTTGGCCACAAAAACCGGGGGACGTGATAAATAGCCTAGCAAAACCAGAATATCAAACATGCCCTGGTGATTTCCCACCATCACAGCAGCTGACTCCGACAAATGCTCAAGCCCCCTAAGTTGAACCCGTATACCAGAAGCCCCTAAAATACAACGGGCCCAGAATCTTGAAAATTTTTCAAGCACCGGCAAGGGCAAGCGTATCAGCATTCCCAGAAGTGCAAGAGAGCCAAAGAGAAGAGTTGCAAATAAAGTAACAAAGGCTGCGAATAAAAAACGAAAATTAAGTTTCGGAAAATCCGCTGCTTCAGGGCGGCTTTCTTTCATAGCATGCGCTCAGCCGCGCGCGGCAAAGCCGTCAGCCGTTGCTAAAGCCTGTCGTGAACGAATACCAATATGGCTGGGGGTCAGTACAAAAATACCCTCTCCTACACGTTCCTGAAAACCATCCAAGGCATAGGCTGCCCCAGAGATAAAATCTACAAAACGCTGTGATTCAGCTTCATTCATGCCCGTTACGTTGATAACAACGGTACAACGCTGTTTTAAATAACTTACAGCCGTTAAGGTCTCACTGAAAGAAGTTGGGCAAATCACAACCACCTCGTGACTAACTTCCTGATTGGGCCGCAAAGACACAATATTATGACTGCCGTCTTCCCCCCGAATCGGAACGTCAAACGCCTCGACATACTCATCCTCAACAGGGATGGTAAATAAGGATTTGATTTTGTCCCACATAATACAGTGACACCTTCAGTTTGCTTCAATTTTAATCATAACAAAGTCATGGTAACAGGAGAGATCTCAGAAGGATGTGACAAAACATACCTGACTTCTCGCAGCCGAAGAAAACCCCTCATAAAACAGGCATCCCACGCTCATGCTCTTGTATCCTGGTAAACTGAAAGTGTTTAATAATTAAAGAATTTGCATCTCTCAAGGAGAAGCCCAGTATGAGAAACAATCGTTACGCGCCCGCTTACCTGGATACGACTTGGCAAGCCGGTATGAGTCAAAGGGTTTTTGATACCCGTGTCTTGCCTTTGTTTGGTTTTGGTTTGCTAATGACAGCCACTGCTGCCTACTTGGGCTGGAATTTACCGCGTGGGCTACTCATGGCTGCACTTTTAGGCGAGTTTATTCTGGTGCTTACAGCAGGGATTTGGCAACGAAAAGAACTGGGCAGCCTGAATATCGGTCTGTATTTCCTTTTAACCGCCCTGAGTGGTTTAGCGCTCGTACCCCTGCTTCAATGGGCCAGTTGGCGTGGCGGACCGGTCTTGATTGTGCAGGCCTTAGGAGTCACAGGCCTGACCTTTGGCGGACTGATGGTTTACTCCCTGACCACGAAAAAAGATTTCAGTGGCATGGGAGGATTTCTGGCCGCCGCAGGTATCGGTTTACTGATTGCCATGCTTGTTAATATTTTTGTTGGCGGCTCAACATTTGCGCTGATCATTTCAAGCATTGCCGTACTCTTTTTTGCTGGCTTCGTGCTCTATCTTGACTTCATTGGAATGTTCACACATATTCTGCGCATCATGGGCCTGATGGGCAGTCGAGACGACTAATCACAAAACCAGACTCAAAGAGCCAGCAAAAGCTGGCTCTTTATCCTATATCAAGCATGATAGGCAGCAAACGATGATTGCATCCAATACTTCACCCGCTCAACTTTTAATCGACAGTATTTCTCAATCTGTTATTGGCAAACCGGACGCCGTAAAACTCACGGTTGTGGCCTTTATTGCGGGAGGCCATATTTTACTGGAGGATATGCCCGGTATGGGCAAAACCTTATTGGCCAAATCGCTGGCCCAATCTTTTAAGGGCAATTTTAAACGGGTTCAATTTACCTCTGATATGATGCCTGCAGATATTACAGGCAGCTCTGTTTTCAATATGAAAACCCATGAATTTGAGTTTATTCCAGGGCCCATTTTTGCCAATATCGTGCTGGCAGATGAAATCAACCGAGCCACCCCCCGCAGTCAATCCAGTCTTTTAGAAGTCATGGAAGAACGCCAGGTAACGGTGGATGGCAAAACACATCTGCTCGGAAAACCCTTTTTTGTAATAGCCACGCAAAATCCTTTGGAATCCTATGGCACCTTTCCTTTGCCTGAATCTCAATTGGATCGTTTTATGCTTTCATTGTCTATTGGCTACCCCAATTTTGAGCAAGAACGCACGATCC
This sequence comes from bacterium (Candidatus Blackallbacteria) CG13_big_fil_rev_8_21_14_2_50_49_14, assembly GCA_002783405.1. Taxonomy (NCBI): domain Bacteria; phylum Candidatus Blackallbacteria; species bacterium (Candidatus Blackallbacteria) CG13_big_fil_rev_8_21_14_2_50_49_14. Next base: position 264,533 of record PFGG01000035.1, read on the forward strand.
TGCAACTTCACAGGGAAAACACACAAAAGACCCAGGAAACATCACTTCATAAGCGTTTAGAAGCTGTCTTGGATATAGAAACCGCCATTGAAATGCAAAAACAAGCCAGTCAGGTTGAGGTCAGTGATGAAATGGAAATCCTGATCTTAAAAATCATTCAAAAAACCCGTGAAACCAGTTTATTCTCAATGGGAGCAAGCACCCGTGCCGCCGTTGCTTTTTTACGCGCAGCTCAAGCGCTGGCCTATATTGAGGGGCGGACATATGTCATTCCCGATGATCTGAAACTATTGGCAGCCCATGTCCTGACTCACCGTGTCGTAACCCGCCAAACTCAAAAAAGACACGAAAAAGAACTTTTGCTCAAAGAATTGGTAAATGATTGTTTTAGACAAAAATAGCCATTAAAAAAGAGCCCGGCAAAAATGCTGGGCTCTCTTTCCAGACAAATGAAATTTATTCTTCGTCTTCGCTCTTTTTGCGTGCTGCGTATTTCTTACGAAAACGTTCGACACGGCCTTCGGTATCCACAATTTTTTGAGTACCTGTAAAAAAGGGATGCGAAGCACTGGAAATTTCCACCTTCACGAGGGGATATTCATTGCCATCTTCCCATACCGTGGTTTCGTTTGTCTTCACCGCAGAACGGGTCAGAATTGCAAAATCCACGGAAATATCCTTAAAGACCACAGGTCTGTAATTAGGATGGATTTCTTTTTTCATAGTGCGATTCCCATATCAATAACAAAGATCATAATCTTGATCAGTTTAGCATACTCAATTCAAAGCTTAAGATGATATCGCGTTTTTTTTTAATTTTATTTTAAGATCCGAGAGGGAATCGGCTCCCTCTTACCCAGGCGAGAACAGAAGACGCATCCAGATTGTTTTGAATCCATTGGTTTAAAATCACTTGAAAGCGCTGAAAACGAAACTCCAACGTCTTTGGATGCAGCGAGAGTTCCCAAGCTGACTCACGGTAAAGGCCTGTCGTATCTGCCAAAATATAGTTAAAGCGCCCCTGCTGCAAACAGGCAAAATTGAATTCCAAACCCGGAATCCAATCTTGTCCTCCAGACAGATCCAGTGGATCCTGACAAAGCTTAGCTGAAAAAAGACAAAAGCCCAAATGGTTATAAGGTGTGGGTTGAGGCTTTATATAATGACGATAAGCCGAATGAATACCATGAAATAGGCAGTGGATCTGTCCAGAAAGATCCACTTGCATGTCCAGCCCCGAAAAATAGACTGACAGATCAGAATAATGTAATCGAATGCCCAATGTGCCCAAAGGTAAATGATAATCTTTAAAAAATCCCAAAAGTCGATCAAAAGCAGCAGACTCAGGAATGATTCGACTGTCCCATACCAAAACGGCATCAAAGGCTTCAAGCTGAATTTGGGGAAGCACTTCAGCCAAAGCCTGATGCAAATCAAAACAGGTATTTTTCAAAGACACTTGCTCTAAGGGCCAGGAGCACTCTTGAGCGCTTAGACTTTGTTTGAAAAAACTCACCAAAAACAATTGAGCCCCAGAAGCATGAACGTGAGGAAGAACTTCCAGACAAGGTTCTAATGAAAGATCTGGAAAAAGAGAAAACAAAAGAATTGCAACTTTCAAAGGAGAGGAAGGGGATTTTTTAGCTGTTTGAAACAGTGAAACCGTTTGATTTAAGGGCAGTTTATCCAGGTATTTGGTTCTAAACTGTCGTCTATACTTTTCAAACTCAAGGTTGACAGATCCAGTTGACAGATGCAGAAGCCCCAAATTGGTCAAGACCCCATTCCTGAATGAGTTTAGCTGATTTTTACGCAAAAGCCACTGATCCAAAGTCAACTGAACATCGTAGTAATGATACCCAGACAATTCCTCATCAAAGCCGACACCAAGACGGGCACGGTGAATAGCCAAAAACAGCCCGTCTAAGGTCAAAGCCTCAAGCACCAGACCTTCAAAGTTTTCAGAAAAATTACTGAGATATCTTTTGCCTGTTTCAGGGTGCAAATGCCATAAACGGCCCACACGTTTGTGTTCAGGTTTCCAGGCAATACCATGGGGTTCTAAAACCAAGGAGCCAGCTGCACCTAAAATAGCGAAATCAGGATAACGTTGAAAGGCTTTGAGAAGATATTTTCCCCATTGACGGTTTCTTGGAAAAATCAGATCATCGTGAATCAGGCAGACAATTGAAAATTTAGACTTTTGCAAGAATTGGTTGTAAACAGAGGCCAGAGAGTACAGGCCTGGATTGTATTGAAACAGGATTTCAACCTGAGAAAGTCCCACCGTTCGCAAAAGGTGCTGTTTATAGCGACGCATAAAATCAGGGGACTTGGCCGTGCTGCAGGCAATCGTAATTCCCCTGGAAGATGGCATTAGCAGAACAAAATCATGGCATTGAATCTTGAGCCATTTTTTTCAGGTAATCTTTTAAGATCTTGGTTCCTGTCTCATGGCCCAAAGCAATATAATCTTTTAAAATGCGAATCCGATCCTGACGGTAAAGGCCGGCAAAAGGATCCCCCTCCAAATTGACAGGCGGTTCAATGATAATAATCTCAACTTCACGCTTGTCCAGAAAACTTTCAAGACTCTGAAAACCTGCGACCTGTACCAAAGTCTGGTTAAACTCATCATTTAAGAGATAATTGCCCGCTTCATCTTTATGCAAAATATCTCTTAATTTTTTAATTTTATTATTTATTTGCTGAATTTTACGGTAATCATTGGCCAAATCTTTATTCAAAATAATTTTGTAAACTTGATCTGCCACAGTCAATAAATTATCCAAACGCCCTGAAGTCGGTTGCGTCACGGGCATAGAAGAGACCAGAAAAATCGTTCTGACCTTGGGGTCCAACTTAATCGCTCGGCCAAAGGGCGCATTTTTGGTTAAGCCCCCATCTGTATAGAAATCCGTTTTCCCATTGACCATGAGCGGAACAGGAGGGAAAACGCCCGGAAAACTGCCTGAAGCTTGTACCACTTTGCGTAAGGATTCAAAACTCTGTTGAATCTGCTCAGTGCTTTGCTCGGGGTGAAAGCGAAAAGACAAATACCCCCCATAACTGACCAAAGGTTGCTCAGCAAAGGTTTCAATTGAACCTGTCAGACTGGTAACGGCTGCAGAAAAATGAATTTCACGTTTGATCTGGGCGGGTGGCTGGAGCGTATGATCTAATTGAGCCTTTAAATGTTTATCACTGAGCACAGACGTAAATTTAAGTTTGAAAAATTCTCGCATCCAGCCAATATTGGTGGGGGTCAGCCACATCAACATTTTACGCAGCATGAATACACTTAAGCGCACATCTCCAACCAGGCTGCGTAGCGAGTTGTCCTGAATATCCCCATAGGCCCATAATTTTTGAATGCTGGCTTGATAAAGCCACATATTGATCAGCGTCTGCTCAACATGGCTGGGAGTAAACTTATCCTCCATAATCAAACGCGCAGCAAAAGCACCATTCAGAGCCCCCGCGGAAGCGCCTACAATCACAGAGGGAACAATACCCTGTTCCGCAAAGCTTTTCAAAACCCCCGCATGGAAGGCTCCTTTGGCGACACCACCTGTTAAAGCGACGGCACAGGGTATTTCATTCATTTTCTGATGTCCTGGATCCAATTCAGAACTTTCACAGGCTCCTTTAAGTCAGGACAGCGTTCAGAAGCGTCTTTTAAATTATCAATCACTTCCTGAAGTTCTTCTTCAGTCCGACATTTATCCAAAGCTTTCAAAAACTCAGGACGCACGCCACTGATCCCATTCACAAGCATGGCCAAAACCAAATTGAAATGTGCTTGATAATTACCGGGTTCAAGTTTAATGGCTTTTTGTGCGTATTTTAAAGCCTTATCATGATCTGCCTCTTGATTTTGCAGCAAATGCAACCAAGACAAACAGGTATAACCTGTCCCATCTTTCGGAGAAAGTAAAACTCCCTGCTCAAACAAAGGAATCACTTCTTCTAAAGGCGCTTTCTGCTCATAAAGTTCAAGCCCACGCTCAAAAGGGTGTTTTGGCGTTTCTTCAGCAGAAGTGATTACTGACTCTTGTGTTGAAGTCATCGGACATATACCTCAAATTACTCATGGATTTTATATTATCTTCAAGCTCTCTATCAAAAATGTCCGGGGTGCTCTTCAGCACTCCGGACATATTCTTTGAGAGAAAAAAATCTCTGACCATTGCCTTAAAAGCAATGGGATAGGGTCCCACTGGCAGAAATCTAGTTATCCGAAGCAGCAGGGGGAAATACTTCACGGCCCTTATAATGTCCGCAACTGGGGCAGACAACATGGCTCGGTTTTTTATCTCCACACTGGTTACAAATCACCAACATAGGCAAAACAGCTTTCCAGTGCTGACTACGACTATTGCGCTTAGAGCGGGAAGTTTTCTTTTTTGGTTGTGGCATAAACTCAGCCTTGGCGGTTAGGAGAACCACCAACCTCCTTTTTATGGTATTGGATTGTATTATTCATTGTTTGGAAGAGTCAACTTCCCAGGATTGAACAGCCTGGCGAATGGATTCCCATGCCGGATCTGGCGAAGAGAAATCAAAGCTTTGGTTGACACGTGCCAAATCTTCATTATAGCAGCTTTCTGAACTCAATTTCTGAGCAGGCAGATTCAAAATGATATATTGTCGAATCAATTCAGCGATATCGAGTTCTTCTTCTGGCAAAATTTGTTCACCCGCCTCTTCAGGCGTTAACTCCAGATTTTCTTCGAAAGAATATTCAGAAACAACTTCTACCGCCTCTTCAAAATTAAAATTTTGCTCAAAGAGATAGGGATTCAAGGTGCGATCACAAATCAACTCAAGACAGGCTTGAACCTCAGCCCAAATACGAATAATATTCGTTTGCAGTTCAAGGCGAATCTGCCCCTTGAGAGATTTCACTTTCATCTCTGGGTCATCAAAATGACCCGGTGGAAAATCCAGCTCAAAGACAGCCGTTTTCTGGGGCAAACGAGATAACTCAGCAGGTGTGATATAAAACTTTTGATAAAATTGTGTCATATTCAAAATCTAGGAAAATCGGGATAAACACTAAGTTAATGTAACATTCATCTTCAGGATCTTCAAGGTAATACAATGAGGATCACGGGATCTCTTGCTTAAAGAACCTCATCAAAGAAAGAAAAGACTTTTGCTTTTACACGCTGCCAGGTGGTGAAGGATTGGCTGTCAAAGGGAGCCAAAGCGTGGCTATTGTGTTCAAAGAGACGGGACTCAACCGTTTTAGCAAAACTTGCATCTGTCACTGAAAGATTCAATTCCTGGTTATTTTCAAGCGCTCGGGTATCAAAATTTGTAGAACCAATCGTCGTCCAAATGCCATCAATGGTCATCAGTTTGGCATGGGTCATGACATTGTTTTCTTTACCGGGATCCACCTTGAACACTTTGGCGCCGACTTTCATCAGTTTTTCACCATTTTGTTGATTGATCATATTCAACACCGGGTTATCACTCAAGCCTGGAAGCAAAACACGCACTTCAACACCACGACGGGCCGCTTGAATTAGGGCATCAACAATATCTGGATCTGAGAAATAAGGTTGAACCAGATAAATATGGTGCAATGCAGTTTGTATTGCGCTGATAAATGCATTTTTACTGTCTTTTTCTTTTCCCGCTTCTTGGGGGCTGGTCACCGTTACACGGGTAGCACTGCTGCCAAAACGAACACCAGCAGGTAAACGGGGAATCACGGCCGGCATTTTCCCGCCCGCATGGGTCCAGTTTACAAAAAACTCACCCTGCATCTCCTGAACAGATTCCCCTTCAGCGTAGGCCATAATATCGTGCCATTCAAACTGGTATTCATCTCCAACGTTCATCCCACCGGTCATGCCACGGGTACCGTCTGCCAAAACAAGTTTGCGATGGGTGATATTTACATTTTCCCAGTCAAACAGCTTTTTATTGTAAAGTTTGGTATCGACACCATTCTGTTGCAGAAATTTGATAATTTCACCCGACTCATTTACTTGGCCCATGGCATCTAACAGAACTTTGACATCTACGCCCTGTTTCTTTTTGGCGACAAGTTCCTGGGCAATTTCCCAACCTGTTTTGTCATCGTGAAATAAAAACATTTCAAGATAAAGACTTTGATGTGCTGAACGAATCACATCTTTCATTTTGGCAAAAGATTCTTTGCCATCAACTAAGAGTTCAACATGGTTATTAAAGGTGTTTTTGGTGCCTGTAGCCTGATCTATGGCACGGTTAATGCTGCTGGCAGAAGACTGCAATTGCAGCAATTGAATAGGAGCAACACGGTTTTGACTGGTGGGAATATTCAACTCGAGGCGATCCCGATTGAAAACTTGCCCCGGAGGAAGCAAAGGGGAAGGTTGAGCCGGTTGCGCAGGGGAAAAAGGGCGCTGAAGCTTCAAATGAGCGGGTGAATTATAGGTATCCCAATAATTCATCAGCTTTGATACATTTTGATTTTGTAATGCGTTTGGCATAGAAACCAAAAACTCCCTCACTTCTCTGTAAGGGAGTTATAGACTAACGTGAAATAAAACTGACGCTAAGAATTGGTTAACTTTTACTCAACCCGATAGCGACCTATTTTTAAGTATTGACCTATATTGGCATTCGGATAAATCAAAGGCTGGATTTCTCCTTGGGTAGAGGTCAAAAGCGTGGTGACACCGGGTCCATGACCTGCCGTATATGAGTCAGTATGACAGACAATCCCAATCGTTACCGCCCCTTTTTGGAAGGACCAGCCATAATAAGACTTATAATCCATCAAGGCCACAAAGTCTCCAAGTTTCAGCTTATCCAACCCCAATTGACGGATATAGGCCTGATCTGAGGTTTGAATATCAATATCCGCCTTATAGCCATCGGTACGCCCCAAACCAGAGCCCAAAAGTTCGGCAGGAACTGTTGCCACCACAGGCACACGCAGCAGCTTCTCACCAGGATCTTCTTCTATTCCCATTTTATGCAGAAGCGAAGGGGCCAAGCTCCAAATCAAAACCTCAGGATAATCACTCAATGCTAAACCCTGCCCAAAAGCACGTATTTGGATCCGATCTTCATAGCTCAGGAGATCAAGTACCTCCTCTGAAAAATCGATCATCACGTGTTCGCACCCCCCATGCGTTCCCGTCACAATGCCTTTGGCCCCTTTGGCTTCGCCAGAAATAATCCGGGCTTCGTTGCCAATACAGGCAAAATAATTATAGGAAAGGTTGACTCCTTGCTCTCTTTTCTCAAGCGAAGCTGTGCTGGAAACCGCTGGTTCAGCATGATCGGCGACCCAGCCAAAAGCACTGTCTCCAACCTTCAAATTATAGTTAATCCCACCGACACCTGGCAGCATCAAGCCTTTGCCATCATGGGATACCCGCCATCCCGAAGCTCCCGGATAAATGGGACTTCCCTGAACAGCATTCATGATCAATGAGGATTCATTTGTTTTTAACATCAGGCTTGCCCCATAATCTGAGGAACTTTAAAGTAGGCATCTTCTGTTTCAGGCGCATTTTGAAAGACCTGTTCAGAACTCAAACTGTGACGAACCTTGTCGTTTCGATAGACATTCTTGATCGACAGAGAATGACAGGCTGGCTCAACACCTTCGGTATCGACTTCAGCTAACTGATCTACATAATCTAAGACAGTCGCAAGGTCGTGTTTTAATCTTTCAATTTCTGGTTCTGAAAAACTTAAACGAGAAAGCTTGGCGATATGCCGGATGGTTTCAGATGTAATCATATGAAATCCTTTTTATTGAGAGTGAAAGTATTTTACCAATTCTCTGATCTATGCGCAGAAATGAAGCTTTTTTAGCATCCCCTTAAAATCTGTGGATAACCTGTGGATAACTCTATCCAATTTGTGGATAATTTGTGGATAATCCGTTCAAACAAGGACCTAAGAATTTAGTCTAAGGCGCATGAATACTCTATTTTATACCTGTGCAAAAATCACAATAAAACGCTCTGAATAATTCTGTATGAATGGATCTCTGTGGAAAACTTGTGGAAAACCTGCTCTTTTTTTGGGGATATGTTGTGAATAAACCCCATGGTAGCCGACGAAAGGATCTTGGGCTCTGAACGATCTGTCATCTCCTTTTACTCCCGACACCGATCAAAAGATCCGGGGAGATCCCGCCAATCAAAACCGACAGATCATGCTACCCTTTCTCCGGACAAAAACCGGTCATTTATTTCAAAAAATTTGGATCCATATTTTCAAAAAAGGATCGAAATGGCCAGCGGATCGATCTTCTGGACATTTTCAAGCAGTAAAAGTATGAATGCTTATTTCATAAGCATTTGTGCGCATTATCACAAAAGAGAAGATCCAGTGGATCCTCGTAAAGATCGGACCGCTCTCCGCAATATTGCTTTCGAATTGAATTTCAAAAATGGGAACTGTCAAGTCTCCCAAATGTGTTTGATCGGTGAGTGGATCCTGTCTATAGAAGATCCGCTTTGAAGTCGGCTCACAAAAAATAAAGTGTCGGTGTGATCGGAACTGGATCTATATTAGTAGACAATTGTTTGAATTCTTTATATACTAGTAGACAATAAAAGACATCATTAAAAAGACATCTGAATAAACAAGAAAATGTTTAGTTTTTTATATTTTTGTTTATTTTTATGAATGTGTTTGTGGATAAGTTGTGGATAACCCTCCCCCTTGTCTGTGGAAACTTCTGTGGAAAAAAGAGGGCCTGTTGAGAAGCCCAACTTTTTCCACAACTTATCCACAAGTTAAAATTTAGCTTAAAGAACGATTACTCTTGAGTTCAAGCTCAGATATCCACATTTCCACAGGCCCTACTACTTCTGATCATATAATTTGATCTGATCTTGAAAGATCTGATCTTTAAGCTATAGATCTGTTGGGTTTTCAATTGCCTGGGGGTATGTTAGTTTGGTACATATCCATATGATCGATTTTAAAGAGACAGACCATCATGAAAATTACCTGTTCAACAGAACAATTGAAAAAAACGCTCCAAGCAGTGCAACGGGCAGTCGCCAGTAAAGGAATTCTTCCTGTACTCAGCAATGTATTGCTGACCTCTGATGAAGAAAATGAGAGTTATCTCAAGGTTGTAGGCACTGATTTAGAAATTGGGGTTGAAAGCAAGCTTGAAATTCAGAACCCACAAAAATTAAACATCACCATTCCTGCGAAAAAATTGTTTGAAATTGTCAACAAGTTTCCTGATGAAACGATTCATTTTGATTTTCATGAATCAGGCTCTGTGGATTTGCTTGGGGAAAAACTAAAATTTAATCTGAATACCTTGCCCGCTGATGATTTTCCCAGACTTCCCCATGTCGATAGAGAAAGCCAATTTTCGCTGTCCCTCAATGATTTTTGTCAGGCCATCAGACAGACAACTTTTGCTACAGCCACAGATTCAGCCAAAAGTATTTTAACCGGTGTGAATGTTCAGTTGGGCAATGGTCAATTGCGCTTGGCTGCGACCGATGGCTACCGTCTTGCCGTCAGACAGGTAGTTTTACAAGAGGAATCTCAGGCCAGTCTGAATGTGATTATTCCCAAACGAACCTTGGTTGAATTGGAACGCCTGGTAAAACAGGATGAACGGGAACTGATCGGAATGTCAGTGACTGACAGTCATGTTTTGTTTGAATCCGAAGGGAAAGTGCTGACCTCCCGACTGATCGAGGGCAAGTATCCTGATTATAATAAGATTTTGCCCAAAACCTTCGGACGTAAAATTTGGCTGGAAACACGCCCATTTCTCAATGCTGTTGAACGTGTTTCGATTATGGCTTCAGAGCAAACCCATGTGATCAGCTTTGATATTCAAGCCTCAGAATTGATCATTACAGCCGGAGCTGAGCAGGGGAAAGCAAGAGAGTCGGTAGAAGTCAAAACCGAGGGTGAACCTTTAAATATTAGCTTTAATGCCAATTATTTATTGGATGTGCTCAAGATTTTTGCTGAAGACGCAAGCCATATCCTTTTGCAGCTGAACAGTGAAATTCAACCTGCGGTTGTGCAATCGGTAGACAATGATGATTATGTCTGTATGTTGATGCCGATCAAACCTTAATGTGTGGATTCAAGCTCTTGAACTCAATCATTTCAGGAACTACCAAAAACTCCAATTAGATTTGGATCCGTTTCGGCAGATTGCTTTGGTGGGACTGAATGCTCAAGGTAAAAGCAATTTACTTGAGAGTTTGTTTTTACTTGCCTTTGCATCCTCGTTTAGAACCTCGTCCTTAACAGAGTTAATCTATTGGGGTGAAAACATGGCCCGAATAGAAGGTACTTTTGGATATCAAAACAATGTGCCCGTTCATCTGAAGTTTTATGTTCAACGCAATGGGAAACGTGTTGCTGCAGTAAACCATGTTGGACAAAAGCGTCTCGCCAATTATATTGGCTATATTCGCCTGGTTTGTTTTACCTCTAAAGATTTATTAATGTTGACGGGTCAACCCTCTGATCGCAGACAGTTTATCGATTTGCTCCTTATTCAGAGCTATCCTCGCTATTATTCGCTTTTACAAAACTATAACCGTCTTTTGAAACAGCGCAACAGTCTTTTGAAAAGCTTGAAAAAATCAGATTCACGCCTGCCCAACAGTGATTTGGAACAATCGTTGGAATCTTGGGATTTACAATTGGCGGAAACAGGTGCTCAGATCATTCAAAAACGGGTAGAGGCTTTGAAAGTTTTTTCTGAATATATGAATGAATCCCATGCGCAAATGTCGTCACAGACTGAAAGCGTTAAGTTAGGATATCGCTCAAGTTTAGGAGAGGTAGCAGAGGGTTCAAGAGCTGAGATGACAGAACAATTTTGCCGACTTCTCAAGCAGAAAAGGATAGCTGATATTTTACATGGCTACAGTTCTGTAGGACCGCATCGTGATGATCTCTATTTCTTACTGGGGGGCAGAGAACTTCGACATTTTGGATCTCAAGGTCAAATCCGAACGACCGCTTTGGCTTTGAAAATGGCTGAAGTTAAATTTTTGACAGAATTGTTTCACGAGCCGCCCATTTTACTCTTGGATGATGTATTCTCAGAATTGGATATCCAACGTCAGCAAGCTTTGCTTGAACATATTCAGCAACCTGGCATTCAAACTTTTTTAACGACCACCCATTTGGATGGACCTGTACAACGCATTTTGGGAGAACAGGCCAAAGTTTTTCATGTTTCAAAGGGAGAAATCTTTGAATGAAGCAGAAAAAAAACACACGTCGCTCAGGGCTTCAGCCCATGAGTTATCTGCTTTCAAGCTATATGCACCAGTTGAAAGATTTAAAACAGGATCGTCTGGGGTTGATTTTAGAAAGGTGGGTGGATATTGTCGGACCCTTTATTTCTGAGCGAATGGAACCGATTCGAATTGAAGAAGATCGCTTAATTTGTTATGTGGTTTCCTCGAGTCTATTACACGAGTTTTCGTTTCTGGAAACAGATATTCTTAGAAAATTGGTAAATTATCCTTGTGGAGAAGGAATCAAAGGGATTCGTCTCACCACTGTAAAACCTCCCTCGAAACACAAGCCACCCGAAAAAAGACAAAAAACACAGCCGATTCAGCTTCCGCCTGAAAAATTAAATTTGAGAGAAATTCATGCCTTGGAAGAAAGTGTCCAGATTATTAAGGATCAGGATACACAAGCGCGTGTACTGCGCCTACTGAAAGCCATGGAAACCAGAAAGAAAACATTGGCATTTCACCATTGGAAGTATTGTGCCCATTGCCAAAATTACTGTGAGCCGCGCTATAAAGTCTGCCCGATTTGTAATCAATCCCTTCGGAGTGGCTCTTAAATGGACTCTCTTAAAGGGTCTTGTTATACTTTGGAGATGTATGCAGAGCATGGATTTAAAAGTATGAAATTACGACGCTACCAAAGGACAAGTCAGGCATGAGTTTATCGTTAGATTTTGAGTCGTTGCCGACTTTGCCGATTATTGTGCAACAGGTCATGCTTGAGATCAATAATCCCGATTCATCTATGAAGGACATCGCTGCTCTTATTGAGCGGGATCAATCGATGTCTGCTAAGATTTTAAAATTGGTAAACTCAGCTTTTTATGGTTTTTCCAAACGCATTGGCACGATCGGCCATGCGATTAGTATTCTGGGTTTTGAAACTGTCAAAAGTTTGGTATTGGGGGTCTCTGTATTAGATACCTTTAAAATTCGTGAGTTTAATATGTACGAATTTTGGCAACACTCGATTTCAACGGCTTCAATGGCTGCTTTTCTTGCGGGCAAACTGGGGTATCCTCGTAAGGACGAAGCGTTTACTGTGGGTTTGCTGCATGATGTGGGTAAATTGGTTTTTATGTTGAAAGCTCCCCAGATTTATCGCCAGATTCTTAGCGAAGTTGAAAGTTCTTCGGTGCCTTCTCTTCAGTTAGAACGTCGTTATCTGAAGATGGATCATGCTTTTGCGGGAGCACAGGTGGCCCGTTTGTGGAATTTTCCACCGGCCTATATTCAGGCCCTCGACGTACATCATTCCCGCTCCTGTTTAAATGATCAACCCGTTTCTTTACGGCAGGTGCTTTATCTCGGCAATTTAATCTGTCACCTGATTGAGGGAGATACTGAAGAAGCGATTGATATTAAGGTATTTAGCCGCCTGAATATTGATTTTGAAGAGTGTCAAAATTATCTTCAGTCGATACATGCTGAAATTGCAGATTTTCTCCAAACAGTCTCCCCAGAATGAATTATTGCTCCATTTTGCCTGAACTCACTGAGATTTGGCCTGAGTCTTATGTCGTGGGCGGATTTCTGCGGGAGCGTTGGTTTGGTAAAATCTCTTCGGATTTAGATCTTGTCGTTCCCTCTGGTGCTATTCAGGGGGTTGAAAAATTGGCTAAAAAATTGCGTCGCCCTTGGTTTGTCTTGGATCAAGACCGAGATATTGCCCGTTTGGTTTTGGCTTCAGGTGATACCTTGGATATTGCCCGTTTTGCCGGAAACAATTTGAACAGCGATTTGTGGCAAAGAGACTTATCTTTTAACGCAATGGCTTGTCCGCTGATCCCTGAAGTATTCGATCTGCAAATTTCTCTGTCTGAATTGCCTTTGATTGATCCTGGCTTGGGATTGGCTGATCTTCAAAAGGCCAGGATTAAGGGGCTTTCTGCAGATAATTTTGTGGCGGATCCTTTGCGGCTTCTGCGGGCTTTCAGGTTTGCTGCGCAATATGGTTTTGAACTCGAATCAGAGACCCAAGCATGGATTCGTCTCCATGGATCTCTCCTGAAATTGTCGGCTTCAGAACGTATTCTTCAGGAACTGGACAAGTTTTTGATTGGTGGACATTCCGAATTTGCCTTAAACCAAATGATAGAAACAGAATTTATTCGGTATTTATTTATTGAATTAAATAATTACTCAGATGAACAGTGGAAAAAAAGAGTTGTCCACTGGAAAACAATCCGAAATGTCCTGTCTGATATTCAGACTCATTTTGAACCCTCTCAACCTTTAAGAGATTATTTTGAGACGGTTTTAAGTGCTGAGCGAACCCGGCAACAGGTTCTGCTTTTATCCAGTTTATTTTGGGATGAACCTTTAGAACGATGGGAAAATTTTTCAAATAGAATTCGTTTGGGTACCAAGGACAGTGAATATGGTAAAAAACTGGTGCTCAATTGGACCGGCTTTTGTACGCAACTTTCCTATTTAGAAAACCCACTCAAACGTTTCAGGTTTTACCAAGAGCATGGGGTGCTTCTGCCTGCTCTGGTTTTTAGAGCTTTTGTAGCAAAGCGGCTGTCTCAAGAGCAGGCTCAGTTTCTTCTCTGCGAATATTTCCAGGAGAATCATCCGATTGCACATCCCGTGCCTTTTATAAATGGCAATGATGTGTGCAAAGAGCTGGCACTGAAACCAGGACCTCAAATTGGCCGCCTGTTAAGTTTGGCATTGGAAGCCCAGGTCGAAAAAAAAATCCAGAGCAAACAGGATGCTCTGGATTTTATAGCGTCTCAATTATTGGCGAATGATAGCCAATAGTTCGTCACGAAGTGTTTCCATATTGACCTGACTGTCTGCTTCACAGTTCAGACGCAGAAGCGGTTCTGTGTTGCTCTTACGCAAATTGAACCACCAGGTGTCTCCAATAATGGACATGCCATCGATTTCAACCACTTCACCTTTTGAACGGTAGAGATTTTTAATATTTTCCACAACAGCATCGGCATCTGCAACCGTTGAATTGATTTCGCCACTGATGAAGTAGTTATTGCGTTCTGACAAAATCTCTGACAAAGGTTGGTTGGCTGTTGAAATAATTTCTGCAGTTAAAAAGACGGGCAAAGAAGAGTTATCGGCATACATTTCATCGCTGAACTTGAAGTAAAAATGTCCACTGACTTCTCCCCCCATAATCGAGCCGGGCACTTCTTTCATTTTGGATTTCATGAAAGCATGGCCTACTTTCCACATATAGGCTTTTCCACCTGCAGATTCGATTGCTTTTTTGACATAACGGCTGCAACGTACATCATAAAAAACAGTAGCACCTGGATTTGTCTTTAAGAGGTGTTGCCCTAAAAGACCGGTCATAAAATCGTTATCAATAAACTTGCCGTGATTGTCAACAAAGAAAGCACGGTCAGAGTCACCGTCAAAGCCAACGCCAAAATCTGCTCCTGTTTCTTTGACTTTGGCGATCAGGTCCTGTCTGTTTTCTTCTAAAAGTGGGTTGGCTTCGTGGTTGGGAAAATTACCATCGGGCTCAAAAAACATGGGAATGACTTCAATGGGGGTATTGGCGAACATTTTGGGGGCGACAATACCTGCCATGCCATTGCCTGCATCCATGACTACGCGCAGCGGTTTGATTTTGTCTAGATGAACTTTTCCATGAATGAACTGGACATATTCATCGAGAATGCCTTCTTTTTTGAGAACGACACCTGCTTTTTCAGCTGCTTGAAAGTTGCCAGCATGATAAAGGGCTTCAATGTCCTTGATACCACTTTCTCCACCGATGGGAACAGCATGCTTACGCACCATTTTCAAACCATTGTATTTGCCAGGATTGTGCGAGGCCGTGATCATGATACCGGCTGATGCTTCAAGATGTTCCACCGCGAAATAAAACATATCAGTAGTGGACATTCCGATATCGTAGACACTTGCTCCCTGCTCGGTCAAGCCACGGGTTAAAGCCTCGAAAATACTGGGACTGGAGGTGCGCATGTCCTGACCTACGACCACATTGTCTACTTTTAAGTAGTCGACAAAAGCCCGACCAACTTGGTAGGCGATCTCTTCATTAATTTCAGAGGGATAAACGCCGCGGATATCATATGCTTTAAAAATACTACCCATGTTTTTCTCCTTTGGATATGTGTCAACTCATTATAGCCTGCTGTTGAAAGCTCTTCTCTTAAACTGAGGGCCAGTTTTCCACAATTTTTACACAGCGGTTGCATAAACTGGGATGTTCGGTCGTCTGGCCAATATCCTGACTTTCAAAAACACCCCAACAGCGTTCACATTTGCTTCCTTCAATCACTGCGATCTCAGGTATACGCTCTGTAGCTGAGGTTTGAAAGTTTAAATAGGAGACCATCATGACCTGCCGTAACAATTCATGATGTGTTTGGAGATAATCGAGCAGCTCTGTTTCTTCAGCAGGCAGATACAGAGTGGCCTTGGCTTCCATGGAACGGCCGATTTTTTTTGCCTTTCGTGCTTCTTCCAAAACCAAATTCAATTGATCGCGTGCACTGAGAATTTTTTCCCATTTCTCAGCCAGTTCAGGCGCTGACCAATGGGTATTGGCTTGAGGATAATCTGCCAAAAGCACACTTTCAGGCCAAGCCTGTTTCAGTGCCTCAGGCAAATTTTCACGTGCATCTTCAGCCAAATGGGTAAGCACAGGAGTAACCATTCCCATCAAGGCTTTTAAGACTTCCCAAAGGACTGTCTGAACGGACAGTCTGAGTTTGGAGTCGGGATGTTCGATATAGAGAATATCTTTGACGATTGCAAAGTAAATATTGCTTAAATCGATCACACAGAAATTCTGCATGATTTGGTAGAACCGATAAAACGCATAATTTTCAAAACTGCTGCGCACTTGGGTGATTACATTTTGAAGTTTATGCAGCAAATGACGATCCAGTTCACTGAGTTCTGCATAGGGCAGGGCTTTTTCAGGGCTGAAATCATACAGATTACTGAGCATAAAACGCATGGTATTGCGAATCTTTTTATAGATCTCTGCCAATTGACCGAGGATATCATAGGAGACCCGTACATCACTGGAATAATCTACAGAAGCGACCCAGAGTCTGAGAACATCAGCACCGTATTGCTCAATTACTTTTTGAGGCTCCACGGTATTGCCCAAAGATTTGCTCATTTTGCGCCCTTGTCCATCCAAGACGAAGCCATGGGTTAAAACGGTACGGTAAGGAGGGGTTCCATGGGCTGCGATGGCTGTTAAGAGTGAAGACTGAAACCAACCACGGTGCTGGTCGGAACCTTCTAAATACAAATCGGCGGGATATTGCAGTTCAGGTTCTACTTTTAAAACGCTGGTATGGCTTGAGCCGGAATCAAACCAGACATCCATAATATCTGTTTCTTTGCGGAATTCCTGTTGCGCAAAGTCCTTATAGCGATAACCTGAAGGAAGGAGTTCATGGGCCTCTTTTTTCCACCAGATATCGCTGCCTTCTGTTTCTACCAGATCGGCCACATGCAGGATCAGTTCTTTTTCAAGAATGGCTTCTCCACTTTCAAGATGGTAAAAGGCAGGGATCGGAACTCCCCAGGAGCGTTGGCGGCTGATGCACCAATCTGAACGTTCAGCAATCATATTGCTGATACGTTCCTGACCACTGGCAGGAACCCATGTGACGCCGCGAACAGCTTCTAAGGCCTCTTGTCTGAAGCCATCTACGGAAGCAAACCACTGTTCTGTGGCCCGGTAAATCAATGGGGTTTTGGTTCGCCAACAATGTGGAAAACTATGAACGAAAGTGGTATGAAAAAGCAATTTTTGCTTTTCTTTCAGCAATTCGATGATGACAGGATTTGCTTTTTCATAATAAAGACCTTCAAAGCCGGGAGCTTGCTCGGTGAAAATTCCTTTTTCATTGACTGGAGAGAGCACGCCCAATTTGTATTTTTCTCCAGCGATAAAATCCTCCATGCCATGACCTGGAGCGGTATGAACACAGCCGGTACCGGCTTCTGAGGTGACATGGTTGCCCAAGATGACCAAAGAAGTCCGTTCATAAAAAGGGTGTTGGCAAAGCATGTTTTCAAGATTTTTGCCTTCGGTTTGCCAGAGAATTTCTTCGCTTTGTAGATCGAGGGTTTTCAGGACGTCTTCACGCAGTTTCTCTGCCATGACCAGAACCTCTCCTGAGGAAACGCGCACAAAGGAATATTCAAAATCTGGATTGAGAGCGATGCCGAGATTGGCTGGTAAGGTCCAAGGCGTGGTGGTCCAGATGACAAATGAAACAGCACTATTTTGAAGATTGGCCGGCAGTTTGCTTTTTTCAGATTCAAGCAAAGACATTTTGACATAGATACTGTGTGAAGTGTGGTCCATATATTCCACTTCAGCCTCTGCCAGGGCGGTGCGTGCTGCAATGCTCCAATATACGGGTTTCAGGCCTTTATAAATAAAGCCTTTATCTACCATTTCGGCAAAGACACGTAGCTGAGCAGCCTCATAGCGGGGATTCATGGTGAGATAAGGTTTTTCCCAATCTCCCAGCAGGCCCAATCGATAGAAATTATTGCGCTGTCCTTCTAAATTTTCAAGCGCAAATGCCTGGCAGGCCTGGCGGGTTGTTAGGGGATCTTCTTCTGCTGACTTTTTGTTTTTTGTGACTTCATGTTCAATCGGTAGACCGTGACAATCGTAGCCAAAGACCATTGGAGCAGGGTGATTGTTTAAGGTTTGGTATTTAACGACCAAATCTTTGAGAATACGGTTCAGCGCATGACCAATATGAATTTTTCCAGAACTTAAATAGGGAGGGCCATCATGGAGGATATATTTGGAGCCTGTGCGGAAGCTTAAATTTTTTTGATAAACATTCGTGTTTTTCCAGAACTCCTGCAGTTGGGGTTCTCTTTGGCCTGAGTTGGCTCGCATGGAAAAAGAAGTTTGAGGTAGATTTAGCGTTTGTTTGTAGTCCATGGCTGGGGTTCCTTATTAAAGTTGGCTCTTTTTAAATTCAATCTTAACACCAAACGCTTTTTCCAAGCAGGTGATTTCAAGGGCAGGATAAAGACTTCAGTGCATAAATTTAGAACGAAGTGTGAATCTTTTGATTCTGATTTAAGGTTTTTTTGCTTCTTTTTGAACTTTTTTAGTGTGTATGTTCTTCTGCTGGTAATGAATTAATTTTTTGTTGCTATCATTGTGTTTTATGTGTATGCTTTGTGTATTTTTAATCTTAAAATGTTGCCACAAGCTTGTTTGAAGGGTTCTTTCAGAAAAAAAAAAACTAAAATTTGTTGTTTTTTTTTGATTTCAAGACTAGGCAATCGCTGAAATATGGCCTAAACTATGAACGTGAACCAATTGTACTGTAAGGAGAGCCCTAATGAACAAAGAAGTACTGGTTAAAGAAATCGCTGAAAAAGCAGGTCAATCTCAGAAAGATGCAAAGACTTTCTTAGATGCTGCTATTGATGTCATTACTGACGCTCTGAAAAAGGGTGACAAAGTGACTCTGGTTGGTTTTGGTACCTTCCAGGTAAAAGAGCGCGCTGCTCGTGAGGGTCGCAACCCCCGCACTGGCAAGCCCCTCAAGATTCCTGCCAAGAAAGCTCCCGTATTTGCTGCTGGTAAGGGTCTGAAAGATGCTGTAGCCGCTCCCCCGCCCAAAAAAGGCAAGAAGTAAACAGCTCTAAACAGATAGGGAGTCAGCAATGACTCCCTATTTTTTATGTCTATTTTTGTAGTTTTCAAGCAATCATTTAGCCCATAAATTAACGACAAGGAGACTGCCTGCTTGAGCTGGCGGAGTCGTCACTGGAATTAAAAGTCCATTCTTTGAACTTTTAAAGCCATCCGTTTTGCTCGCCGAAGATTTAGCTCTCTAATAATTTCCCAGTTGAAAAAGCTTTGAATTCCGCATCAGGAGCTTGCCTTCGTAACTGTGACCATAAATTGTATAGTGGGTTGCTTGGGGAAAATAGCCCGTTTTTCCAGCATAAAGGGGTGAGCTAAAGGATGGATTGATGTTGATAATTTCTTCAGGTGTGTACTGTTTAACAATTTGCAGATTGGTCATATCCCCAGAATGCTTGAGGATGGGGTTAAAAAATGTTTTATTATAATTGTTTTTCTTGGCATCATCATAAAGTTCTTTGATAGATTGAGGGATTTTATGATTTAAGCTGATATACTTATCTACCATTTCTTTAAAAAAGACCATGTTTTGTTCCACGGCTTGTTCTGTAGCGGGTACTTTTTGTTGTGTGACCCACGGCAAAAAGAATATCAGTACGGATACCCCCAAAAGCATGGGGGGTATAAAAAAGGCTGCGGGTAACTGTTTTTTCGGCTGGTTCATGATTAATCCCAATCTTCAATCAATTCCATGGTTAAATTATCGTCTTTGGCTGGATTTTCGGAGGCCGTTTCAGCGTTTTGTTCTGGCATGACCTGTTCAAACGAGGGGGGGATCGGAGCTGCTTTGTGTACATAGGGAGAGGATACAGGCAATAATTCTGCTTTGTCCTGGCTGTCTCCCTGTTCGATCAGTTGAATGATTTCTTCAACCTCATTGGAAAAAGAAAGTTCAACATTATCGGATTGTACTTTTTCGAAGAGTGCCCCTGCTGTTGCTTCGTTTGAAGTGGTATTGAGGGAGACATCTTCAATATCTGGTTTCAACCAGATCATCTGTTTTATTTTCTTACAATTGCTACGTGGACGTTTATAGACAATATTAATGGCTTTGCTAACTGCATCAATAATCTGTTGGGTGTATTTGGTCCAGATTAAACTTTTTGCAGTGAGTGTACCACGTGTTCCTGTTACATAATAGGCGGGCAGTTGGTGGAGGGCAATTGCTACTATATCTGCTCTGCACTGGCTGCAGCGACAGAGATCGATATACCGGGAGAGCATGATATTGAGTTCTGTTTCAACAAATTCTTCAAAAATATTATAGGGCGGCAGATACGTATCCGCAACGATAGGCGGTTCTTCTTCTGTTTCAGGGGTCTGAATCGTTTCCAATGGAATGGGTGTATAGAGATCATCGGCTTCCAAATAGGTAATTTCAGGTTCTGACTGAGGAAGCGGCTCTTCTGAATCGGTTTGAGGCTGATTGGATTCAGACTCTTCTGTGTTTTCAGGTGAATGTTTGAGGGGCATTGAAATCTCATCAGCAGTTTCAGAAGATATAGGCTCAAACTGTTCTTCCTGCTGATCTGGCAAAGGAATTTTTTTGACCTTACTCAATACATTTTGTATGGCCTGTTCAATATGTTTGTGATAATTAATATTTGGTTCAGTCATAAATTCAAACAGAGACACCGCTCTCTCGGGAAGCTAGTCTGTATTGTAACAGGCTCCTGGGAAAGCGGTGAAAAAAGCTGCTAACTTGCTAAACTTAACTTTCTTCTGTGGCGTGTGTAGGCACAATCATTACAGGGCATTTTGCGTGATTGACGACATAATTGCTGACGCTTCCCAATAAAAACCGTTGGATGGGCCCCAAGCCACGGCTGCCCATTACGACTAAATCACAGTGATGCTCATCGACTGCATTCACAATGCTATAGCCCGGATCCCCTTTGATCACGGCAGTATGGGTGGTCACACCTGCTTCAGAGAGACGTTCATGGATCCGGCTGGCAATTTCTTTGCTTTGCCCTTCCAGATAGGTTTCCAATTCATCCAGATAGGCATAGGTGGTTTCATAGACGGGAATCACTTCTAAAAATTCATAGGCATGCAGAACCGTCACTTCTGCACCAAATTTTTGTGCAAGATCGACAACATGCGTTAATACTTGATCTGAAGCTTGAGAACCATCGGTGGGATAAAGAATATGTTTAAACACGGAAGATTGTCCTTTCCTTGAGCAGGTCTATTTTTAGTGTAAAAGGCATGGTCGAAAGTTGCATTGATATAAATCAGTTTGCAGTTTGACCTGATTCAGGTACGGGCACAAGATAGACGGGAATATCTTTGCTGTGGTTGGCCACATAGTGGCTGGTACTGCCCAGAAAAACGCTGCGAAAGCCTCCCAACCCGCGTGTTCCCATTAGAATCAGATCACATCCTTCTTCATGTGCGGTTTTTAGGATTAAGGGGCCGGCTGAACCCTTCATGACCAGTTCTTTCTCAATTTGAAAGCCAGAATCTCTGAGTTCATTGGCCAAGGCGTGCAAGGTTTCATGACCGTAGTTTTCAAATCGTTTTTCAACTTCCTGAACATAAGCACTGTCGGTTCCATAGCGATAGAGTACGTGGCCCATTGTAAATTCATAACAATGAAGCAAGGTGATTTTTGCTTGAAAGGATTGAGCTATGGCCTGTAAGTCTTTTAAGGCGGCCTGTGAAGCCTCTGAACCATCTGTGGGATAGAGAATATGTTTAATCATTCACCGTAACCTTTCTTTATAAACCTGGGGTTCGATCGCTTATTTCCATAAGCCCATGCCAATCCCAATTTCGTACAAAAGGCTGCCAGCATTGGATTTGGGTTTGCTTCCGGAAATTTCTTTGTAATATTTGCGGAAGAAGGGATAGGCTTCTGCTACAAATTCAAATTCTGGATTCAGCCCCATGATAATGCCTTCGGCTGTCAACATGGCACGAATTAGGAGAATAAAGGCCGTTGAAAAATAAATTCGGTAGCGCGAACACAGCGTGGTGATATGGTTGAGCGTGCTGCCAAAACTGTATTCAGAAATGGAGGAGCCTTGGACATGCTCACAGAAATCAATATATTCCTTCTTGAATCCTGCCAGATCAGTACAGGCTGAGGTATCTGCCCCTTTTAAAAGTGCGTCAACAGCCTCTTCAAATTTGCCCAGGGCCAGATTGGTCCAGTATTGGAAATAGGCAAGACGAAAATCCATCTGCAATTCTCCGACCAAACCGAAATCCAGAAGCATCAGTTTGCCATCTTTGGCAATCAGCATATTGCCGGGGTGTAAGTCGCCGTGAAAAAAACCATCGATTAGGGTTTGCTTCAAGAGCATATAGTAAACGTCACCGGCAATTTTTTCCAGATTGTGGCCTTCTGCTTTCAGCCGTGTGATTTCATCGACGGTGATACCTTCCATAAAATCCATGGTCAAAACACGTTTGCTGGTATAGCGCCAATAGACTTTGGGAATGCGGATAAAATGCATGCGTTCAGTATTTTCTGAGAACTGCTCAATATGGCGGCCCTCAATGAAAAAATTGAGTTCGCGTAAACTCCATTCCTTGAATTCCTGGATGGTTTCCAGAATTCGAAAGGGCTGGAGGGTGGGAAAAAGTTTGACAACGGTCTCACCCAGACGCTCCAACCACTTCAAATCAATCGCAACATTTTCGTCAACCAAGGGTCTTTGGATTTTTACGGCCACCACGGTTCCATCGTGCAGGCGTGCTTTGTGAACCTGTGCCAAAGAGGCTGCAGCGACCGGCTCTGGGGAAAAATACTCGAAAAGCTCTTCTGGCGGCGCGCCCAATTCGTCAATGAAGGCATTGCGTATGGCATCAAAATCACAGAAAGGCATACGCGATCGCAAAGAGGAAAGGGCTTCAATGTATTCAGGCGGCAAAAGATCGCGTCGGGTGCTCAGCACCTGTCCAAATTTAGCGAAAATCCCCCCCAACTTTTCCATTACATTGCGCAATTTATAGGGAGTGGAGAGGGGGCCGGTGCCTTTGGACAGCTCGATTGCGTCGTCATAGGTTTTGCGCCATTTGGAGGGGCTGGGAACCCATTTTCGCTTAATGCCCTGTTCAACGACTTCACGAAAGCCGTATTGAATCAGAACAGCAGTGATTTCTTGCAAGCGACGGAGTTCTTTGGTTGTTTCAGCCATGGATAATGCCGCCAGTCTTAGATTCTATTTCAGGGATCAGAACTATATCAAATTTTAGCACAAAGGTTTCATGCCGGATGTGTTGATTTTGCTTGAAAGGCAGCAATGATTATGTGATGATAAGGGTGGGCAAAATCTTCTCCGTGATTGGTTTTTAATGGAATAACTTATGAAATATACTTCTCGTATTGTGATGGGCGCTTTGGTCTCTTTGCTGAGTTTCAACTGTTTTTCAGGCGCACAAGCCTTGGCGCAACCACCTGTTTTCCGTGATTTTCATGGTGAGGCAGGTTTGCTTGGCAAGTTGACTTCTGCTCAGCCTTCAGAGCAGGAACTTTCACATTTAACCCAGACTCTTCTGCATCTGTATCTTTGGACAAAAGACAGTTTTGCTATTCAACAGGAACCGGAGCAGGAAAAGTTCATTAAACAGCTTTCGGGGTATATTCAAAGACTTGAACGTGCGCCGAAGTCTTTGCCAGAAGTGAGAATCAAGGCGCTCAAAGCAGCATATTTGCTTTTATTGCATGAGTATGAACAAGCGATGAGCCTGGCGAAAGATGCTTCAGACTTTGAGTTGCGTCTGGTGCTTACGCTTGTGGGGGAACCGCGGCCGGATAACGACCAGGTCTGGCGTATTCCGCTGGCGGGGGCACGTCAATTGGTCAAAGACTCTTCTGCCTCTGTTTTGGCGGGCAATGTTTTGGTGGAAGCTATTCTTGAAGCGGTGGGAGAATCAGAGCATAAACAGAAGCTTTTACAGGAAGCCGAGCAAGTGTTGAAAGCCAAACAGCGCTTGGCGCCTGAAAACTTGTATCTTCAGTATCAATTGGCGCAGACCTATTATCTACAGGAGCGTCAATCCGAAGCTTTTGCGCTTTTTGGGCATTTGCTAAAACAAGCCCCTCAGAGTTATGTCTTGGCTGAATCTTCAGGAAATTTTTATTTTTGGATGAAAGAATACCAACGCTCTGCTGAAGCCTATGGGCTTGCTTTACGCGTCAACCCTCTGCAAACCAGATTGTATCGTAAATTAGAGCAAGTTTATTTGCGGCTGGAGGCGCCAGACCAGGCGCTGAAGCTTTATCTGAATGGACTTTTGAAAATGCCTTCTGAAGGGGCCTTTTATCAGGCCTCAAAGGATCTGTTGATGCAGTCTGAACCTGAAAAGACTTTAATTGCTGTCGAGCAGGGATTGAAACAAGCGCCTGGAAATCTTTATTTGCAGTTATTTAAAGGGGATGTCTTGTCTCTGCTTGAAAGACCCAAAGAAGCTGAAAGCGCTTATCAGAGAGCCATTCAGTTGAACTCTGTGATTCCGATTGCCTATGAAAATCTGTTTCAATTGCTGTGGAAACAGAAAGATTTTGAGGCGATGCATGCTTTGATTGAGAGGGCCCGTCAAAAGCCTGGGGTTTTAAATGCTACCCGTTATTGGGCTGGCTTGGTGTATTTGCAAGAGCATCAACCAGAATTGGCTGTAGAAGAATTGGAAAAAGCCTCTTTGAAAGATCAGGGGGTACGCTATGCTTTGGTGATGGCCTATCGACAGAACAAGCAGTTCGATAAGGCCAAAAATCTTTTACAAGA
Organism: bacterium (Candidatus Blackallbacteria) CG13_big_fil_rev_8_21_14_2_50_49_14; assembly: GCA_002783405.1. Taxonomy (NCBI): domain Bacteria; phylum Candidatus Blackallbacteria; species bacterium (Candidatus Blackallbacteria) CG13_big_fil_rev_8_21_14_2_50_49_14. The sequence goes on from PFGG01000035.1 coordinate 289,186, forward strand.
ACTTTTAAAAGAATCGCCACGGGATTTAAACCTGCTTTTAAGCATGGGGGATGTTTATTTCGAAGAAAAGAACATGACCAAAGCTGAAGATTATTATCTTTGGGCCAATAAGATTGAACCTTATCATCCCAGTGTTTATTTCAGTTTGGGCAATCTCTATTCTGATTCCGGGCGACCACACCTTGCGCGCCAGGCTTTTGAGCGCCTGATTCTGATGGCTCCTGAAGACTTGGATGCCAGAAATAATTTAGGCAATGTGCTTTTAAAAGAGCGCAATTTTAGAGAAGCAGTTCAGCATTTTGAAACGATTTTGCGAATGAATCCTGAGTATGCGACTGCTTATTATAATATGGCCTGTGCTTACTCACTGACCCGCCAGAAAGACACGGCCCTGCGCTTTCTCAAACAGGCCCTGGAAAGAGATCAGAATTTGAAAAAATTGGCAATGACAGATCCTGATCTCGATAATTTGCGCCAGGAAAAAAGTTTTCAGGAATTGGTTCACTAAAATTGGTTCAGGTCGGCTTAGATATTGTGGCCTTGCATCAGGATCCTCTGATGACAAAGCGTATTCAATCTGGAAAATTTCGAATCAATAAAGAATTAAATGAAGAGTGGTTGGATATTCAAAACAACGGCCCTTATGTTTTGAATATCCAGGGGCGCGTTCTGGCCTGTATGGAGCGTCAGGGATTGCGCAGTTCTCCGCGCGGTTTTCGCTGTCTGAGAAAAGCCCTAATTCGCGCCAATACCACGATTCCTTTGAATCCTGGGGATAAAATCAGAATTTACACAGGTGAGCAACCCCCAACACCGACGCGGATTGAGCAGGAGCGTTTGGCTCGTGTCCTTTGGATGGTGCAGTCGACTTATCTTTGGATCCCTGAAGGACATGAGGTGCATGTCTATTTCAGCCAAGAGGATCTGAATAAAGGCAAGCCGCCACTTTCAAGATATATTTATCGTTGAATCAGAGCCCTGCGAACCAAAGCAGCAGTTGTGCCAAAAGAATTTTTGAAATCATGGCTGCCGGCATCATGCCGACATAGGCAATATTGGCGGCTTCTGAAGAAACCCGTTGATTGACAAAAGCCAGAATCGCGGGTTGTGTTTGCCCCCCCGCCAGGGTGCCTGTGGTGGTTACCCAGTCCCAGCGTAGAATGAGATAGGAGCCCACTAAGAAAATTAGGGTGGCTCCAAGGGTAATCAATGCGCCCGTTAACAACAGGAGGGGGCCCTGGCTTTGTAGGGCTTTCACGAAAGCGCCTCCTGAACGCAGCCCGACTGAGGCAAAAAATAGCATCATGCCCAGCTGGCGAAAGGTCATATTCACTTCCAGGGGCAGGTTCCAGATAATTGGCCCTGTTCTACCCAGCCAACCTAAAATCAGGGCCACGACCAGGGAGCCACCGGCCATGCCCAGTTTAAGCTCAGCACTGCCAATCGGAATGAGGATTTCTCCGAGCAGAATGCCCAATAAAATGCCCAATGAAAGTGAGACAAAGTCTGTTTCTCCCAGGGAACGCAGAGAGTCTCCCAGCAGTTGGGTCAATGCTGACATTTTTTCAGCAGGTGCGACAATTCTTAAGCGATCTCCCCGTTCCAGAATGGTTTCATCTGAAGGAACAAAATCCACGTCCCCTCTACGAAGTCGGGTGACCACGACTTCCCAGTCACGTTCTAAATGGGTTTCTTGAAGGGTTTTGCCGATGAGTTCTGGGTTGGTGAGGACCACCCTGCGAAAATCAAGGGTTTGGCGTGAGGTTTCCGGGCCTGCCAATGTGACCTGGGGGCCGATCTGATGGCTCAGGCTTTCAAGCTCGGCTGCTGAAGCCACAATATGGAGAATGTCTCCTTCGGCTAAAAGGGTGTCCGGTCGCGCCAGAATAATCTCGTTTCCTCTTTGGATGCGACTGACTTTAATGCCTGGTTTTGAGAGCAAGCTACTTTTCAGTGTGTGACCCGCCAGTTCTTTACGATCCAGGCGAAGATTTGCGGCTGAGGCTTGAGGTTGTGCGCCCGCTTCCTGTTCAGCTTTCTGAGCTTCTTTGGGCAAATTTAAGTGTTGAATCCAAACCAGGGCTTGGGCCAATAAGATCGGCAGTAAAACAGCCAGAGGGTAGGCAATTGAATAGCCGACTGCAGGCTGGGCGGCCAGTGGGGTTCCACGCAGACTTTCACTGACCATTGCCAGAGCGGGGGTATTGGTGGTACCCCCACAAAACAGACCGACAGCTATGGCGGGTGCAATGCCCAGTTGCGTGATCGCCAGCCAGGTAAGGCCTCCGGCCAGTGAGACCGCTGCCAAGGTCAGCAGAATCATTTGCAGCCCACGTTTGCGAAATAGTCGAAAAAAAGAAGGGCCTGCCTGTAAGCCGATCGGATAAATAAACAGAAGCAATCCCAATTGCCCGACAATCTCGGGCAGCATGAAACGTCCATCTTCCCAGGCTCCCAGAGCCAGCCCCACAAAAAGTACAGCCGCAACGCCCAGGCTGACCCCGGCAATTTCTAAATGGCTGAGCAAATAGCCGAGTCCAATCGTCAGAAAGAGCAAAAGCAGGCCGTGATGGGCAAGAAAATTTCGAAGCGCGTCGAAGGTGAGGTTCATAAATGACTTTCTTTGGGGGGAAGAGATGGGGGAGAGCGTTTGAGTTTTTGGGTTAAATCGTTTCCCAGGATTGACTGCATGGCAAAGCGAATATTGGGATTGCGTTGCAGCATGGCATGCAGCGCCTGCTTATCCCAGGCGAGATAGCGGGCTGTTTCACTGCAGATTTTGACGGTGGCAGTGGCTGGCGTTCCAGCAAAAAAACTCATTTCACCAATAAAATCCCCGTCATTGAGCTGATTCACGGGCTGTGCTCCTACTTCCACATTGGCTTGCCCACTGTAGAGTAGCATTACCCGCTCTAAATCTTTGCCCTCTTCAGTTAAAGTTTCACCCTGAACAGCCTGTTGCCAATCACCTATACGCATCAATTTGAGAAATTCTATCGGAGAAAAGCTTTGAAAGAGCGTTTCGTAGAGCTCTGTCTGTTCTTCTGAAAATGAAATACTGCGGCGCTCATAGATACTCAAGCCAATCTGAAAGAGATTGACCCCTATAAAAGCTAAGTTCCAGTTAATCACCAGCCACAAGGGTTCTGCGGGGGCAAAATAATTAAAGACGATTCCGGCCATGCTGGCAATAATGGAAAGCAGGCGCAGAATAAAGATATCTCTGACAAGGTATGAGACAGCGATTAACGCAAAGGTCAGGTGTCCGAAAAGCTCCATGTGGATTCTCTGCTGGGGATCAGGATAAGCCTGATTTTAGCACAGATGAGAAGAGAGCAGCTTAAGTTTTTAGAGAGCGAAAATGTGATTGAAAACGCAGAGAAAGTGTCAGACCCGCTGTGAGCAGTCCCAGGGTTAAGCCTGCCCACAATCCTTTCTCCCGCCAGTGGAGCACATGGGCAAAGAAAAGCGCACTGCCCAGCCCGATACCCCCATAGCAGAAAAAACCAATCCACATGGGAATACGGGTATCTTTCATGCCTCTGAGTGCGCCTTGGGAGGTGACCTGCAAGGCATCAAAAAGTTGGAACAAAGCCGCTATTTTTAAAAGTGAAATGGAAAGCAGCAGCAGCGCTTGGTTGGCTGGCAAGTTGGTTTTGATATACAAACCGATCAGCAGGTGGGGGGCATTCCAGAGCAAGAGACCGACTCCTCCCATAAAGAACATTCCCAGCATAATGCCGATCCAACCTGCTTCCTGAGCTTTTGCGGTCTGGCCTCTGCCCATAGCCTGCGCAACTCTGACGGTCGAGGCATTTGCTACCCCCAAGGCGATCATAAAACTGGCAGAGGCGATATTTAACGCTATTTGATGTGCTGCCAATGCAATGCTGCCAAAGTGCCCCATTAAAAAGGTCGTGCCCGTGAACAACCAGACCTCTGTTAAGATGCCTCCCCCCATCGGCAGGCCAATTTTCAATAATTCGCTCAAGATCTTTTTTTCAATTTTAAAAAAGGGAGACAGGCGCAGATAAGGAGAAAGTTTGGGATCACGTAAAATCCAAATCAGCAAACAGAAAAAAAGCCAGAGATTGACACAGGTTGTGGCCCAGCCTGTACCCGCGATACCCAATGCTGGAAAACCAAAATTACCAAACATCAAGGTCCAGTTCGCAAAAATATTGATAAAAATACCTGAAATAGAAATGAGAAGTGCAGGACGGGGGCGTCCAAGGCTTTCCATCAGTCCTCTGAGAACGGTGACGCCCATGGCGGGCAAAATGCCCCATCTTACGGCTTGTAGATATTGACCCGCCTGCAGGGTGAGTGTTTTGGGCTGGCCCAGCCAGGTCAAAATAACAGGCCCATAACTGAGCAATAGAAACAGGGGCAAGGCTAAACACAAGGCAAAGAGGAGAGCCTGGTGAACTGTTTTTTGAATACTTTCATGATCTTGAGCGCCATAGCCATGCGCACACAGGGGAGAGACGGCGCTGAGAATGCCTGAGGCGGGCAGCCAGAGCATAGCAAAGAGGGTAGAGCCCAGACCTGCACCGGCCAAGGCCAGACTGCCCAATTGACCACACATCAGGGTATCAATCATATGCAGGGAGAACTGCGCCAATTGACTGGCGGCCATTGGAAGCGAGAGTTTGAGAGTGGCTTTGATTTCTGTTTGAATATTCATAGGGAGGCAGTCATTGTGGCACAGGATATTTCTGGCTGAAACCATTTTTGGAAAACTTTGATTTTAAGCGTTATAATTTTTATATATGCAATATGACAAAATCATCTTTGGTTTCGCATTATTTGAGACAGCTGTTTCTGACACTTGGGAAACAGGTCAGGATTTTACGCGTTCATCCCACAGAAGAAGATGCTTTGCATGAGTTTCGACTACAAATCAAGCGTTTACGTGCGCTGCTTTATTTTTTAAATACGGTCATTCCCGACAAAAAGCCGTTGAAGCTTCCCCGAACCTTGAAAAATATCTTTCGCGCTTCAGGGTTTTTACGTGATCTACAGGTACAAAGAAAAGTGGTTCAGGATTTTTTTCCTGAGCCCTGGTTTGTGTCGTTTTTAAAGACAACACAGCCGGATTGGGATATCGCACGAAAGAAAATCAAGTCAGTGCTGAAAGCGTATTCTCAACATGCGACGCGGGTCTTTTTTCAGCGTTTATTCAGGCGTCTCAGCCATCTAAAAATCTCTTCGCTTCCGAATTTGAGCTTGCCTTTGGTTCAGGCCAAACTGGAATTGGCCGTTCAGGCCTTAAGCTGTGAAACCCCGGCCTTGCATGAGATTCGGATTCATTTGAAAAAATCACAGTATCTTTTGGAAATTCTCGTAAAGTATTTTCATTTAGAAGATATTATTCATGACTCTTTTGACAGGCTGAAAAAAATAACAGCCAGATTGGGAATTTGGCATGACCAGGAAGTTTTTGCTCTGTATCTACAAAGGCAGACCTTTGAGGATGAAGAGGGCTGGAACCAAAAATTCATTAGACAGCATCTTCAAGCCTCGGCTCTTTTGGCAACAGAACTTTCTGAACAGATTCCCGATTTGATCAATGCATTGTATTGGCAAACAGAAGAAGGAGCGTATTCCCATGTTTGAATCTGCAGAAATTGGACATGTGATTTTAAAATCTGAATATGAACAAACCCTGCCTGAACTGCGCCAGGATCTTTTGAATCTGCAGCAGGAACTGCGGGAGAGAAAGTCTTTTCCTGTGGTGATCTTGATTGGTGGGGTAGATGGGGCTGGTAAAAGTGAAACGGTAAAGGTTCTGAATGAATGGATGGACCCCCGTTTTATTGAAACCCGTGCCATGGGAGCTCCAACTGAAGAAGAATTGGCGCATCCGCCGATGTGGCGTTTTTGGAATGTTTTACCCCCCAAAGGAAAGATTTCGATCTTCTTTGGTTCATGGTATACCAGTCCGATTATTGATCGGGTTTATGATCTCAGTTCAAAAGCCGAATTGGATCAGGCCATGGAACGTGTGGTTCGGTTTGAACGTATGTTGTTTGATGAAGGGGCTTTGGTCTTAAAATTCTGGTTTCATCTTTCAAAAGAGCAGCAGAAAGAGCGTCTGAAACGCTTGAAAAATGATCCCGATACCCGTTGGCGGGTTACCCAGGAAGAGGAAGCCCATTTTAAAAACTATGATAAATTCCGCAAAGTTTCTGAACGTGCCCTGCGTTTGAGTTCACGTGCAGAAGCACCTTGGATTATTGTCGAAGGGATGGATCCGCGTTTTCGCTATTTAACTGTGGCAAAAACGATTCTCACCAGTATTCAGCAGCGTCTGGCCCAGGAAGATCTGCCCTCACATCCTGCTTTTCCTGCCTTGCAACCGCCGATAGATCAAAAGTTTTTATTGCAATCTCTGGATTTTGCAAAGACGATTTCAAAAAAAGAATATGAGAAAAAACTTGAAAAATACCAACGCAGCTTAAATTTAATGGTGAGAAGTGCCCGTTTTAAAAAACAGGCAGCGATTTTGGTCTTTGAAGGTTCCGATGCGGCAGGCAAAGGTGGAGCCATCCGGAGAATTTCTGGGGCTTTGGATCCCCGCAGTTATCAGATTGTTCCGATTGCGGCTCCAACCCAGGAAGAGCGAGAAAAACCCTATCTCTGGCGTTTTTGGCGCCATATTCAACGGCGTGGGACGTTTACTATTTTTGACCGCTCCTGGTATGGACGTGTGCTGGTGGAACGTGTTGAGGGGTTTTGCAGTGAATATGACTGGCAGCGTGCCTATTCTGAGATCAATGATTTTGAAGAACAGCTGACACAGGGGGGGGCCTCTGTGATTAAGTTTTGGCTGAGTATTTCCAAGGAAGAGCAGTTGAAACGTTTTCAAGAACGCGAAAAAACAGTCTACAAACGCTTTAAAATCACAGATGAGGATTGGCGCAACCGTGAAAAATGGGAAGACTATGAAATCGCTGTCTCAGATATGATTGATCGCACCAGCACAGAACTTGCGCCTTGGACGATTGTTGAAGCGAATGATAAGTATTTTGCCCGTATCAAGGTTTTAGAAACGATTTGTGAACGCTTGGAACTGGCCTTAAGTTAAGCGGTGTCTCAAAATTCTTCCCCAGTACGGATACAGTGGACTGATTTTTAAACGCCCATGCTTTGCTTCAAAATATTCACCTGGATTGAGTAAGTCCTCCCAGATACCCTTGCCGTGATGCAGTGGAATTTCGAGTTTGCTGTTTTTGCCTGAGGCATTGACTGCGACCAGAATGTGTTCAGAAGGGCTTTGTCTTAGAAAAGCCAGTTCTTTGGCGTGCACTTGCAGGGTTTGGTATTGCCCGTGTTTAAGCGCATCAGACTGATGATAAATTTTTGCAAGTTTTTGCAGACTCAATGCCAGATCTTTGTGTTTGCTCTGCCAGCCCAATTCGGGAGAGGGCAGATACGGGCGAAGCGCTTTATCTGACCACTTATGCCGTTTGCCTTCCAGCCCCCATTCACTGCCATAGTAGAGAGTGGGCACGCCTGGCAGGGTCATGAGCAGGATATGCAAAGGATAGAGATTCCGCTCTTCTTTGAGCAGGCTTGCAATGCGATTGACATCATGGTTATCGACAAAGTTTAAAAGGGGCAAATGTCGGTAGACCCCCTGCTGACCAAATTGTCGCTCCAGCGTATGCGCCAGAATATGGTAGTCCTTGGCATTGTGACTGGTGTGCAAGCTGTGATAGAACTCAAAATTGGTAACAGAATCGAGCATCTGGGGATTGACCCAATCTCTGTAATTCCCCATCACGACCTCTCCCATTAACCAAAAATCAGAGGAGAGTTGATGCGAGAATTTACGCAAGCGTTTCATGAAGCTAAAATCCAGGCAATCTGCTGCATCTAAACGCAATCCGTCTATTTCATAACGATCTACCCATTGTGCCAAGGCACCGAAGAGGTGTTCGCGAACCGCAGGGTTGCGCACATTGAGTTTGGCTAGGTCATGGTGGCCTTTCCAGCCCTGGTAGGTAAAAGGGTCTCCCTTTTTACTGCGTTTGCCAAAGCGCACGTGACGGTACCAGCGCAGATAAGCTGAATTCTGTCCATTCCTGCGCAGATCCTGAAAGGCCCAAAATTCACGACCTGTATGGTTAAAAACAGCATCTAAAATGACACGGATACCGGCACGGTGAAAGGCTTTGACCAAATGAGCCAAGGTTTCGTGGGTGCCGAGTCTGCGATCAAGATGGTAATAATCGCGGGTATCGTAACCATGAGACGTGGATTCAAAAACGGGGCCCAGACAGATGGCATTGACACCCAAAGAAACCAAATGCGGAATCCAGGCATGTAATAGCTCAAGACGAGGAACAGGAGCACTGTGGTCGCTATTGTGATGGGGTGCGCCACACATTCCCAGGGGGTAAATATGGTAGAAAAAAGCATTGTGGGACCAGTGGGGATAAATATGTTTTGTCATGGCTGCTATTATAGTGCCTGCCAGAAAGAAAAGACCATCTGATTTGAATAGCAATAAAAAAAGCGGTTGAAAAATTTTTCAACCGCTTTTGCGAAAATTGATATTGTTTAGGATTTTTTTGCGGGTTTTAAACGGCTTAAGACCTGAACCTGAGAAATAATCTTTGAAGAGAGTGCGTTAAAATCCATATTCTTGGGTTTTTCCATAAAACCCACAGCCCCTAAATCCATGACTTCTTTGCGTTTTTCATCAAAGGGCTCTGCTGAGGTTATCACCATGATGGGTTTGGGTGTAGAACTCATAATTTGTTTAATTGCGGCAGGAGCATTTTGTTTGGGCATGCGGTAATCCATTAAAACTATATCTGGATTCAAGGCTTTGGTCTGTTCAACAGCACTCATGCCATCTGAAACCACGCCGACCACTTCAATACTTTTGTCTTTTTTTAAAACTTCGGAAAGCAGCTTTTGAATAATGGTTGAATCTTCCGCAATTAATACTTTGGTCATGTCTTATTTTCCTTTGTCATAGTATTCACTCACACAGTATCTGATCTGAATATAAATGAAATTAGTTAGCCTTGCAAGCATCTCTGTCTAAATCGTGTGATAATCAAAAATTTTCTTGATAAAGCTCAATTTTTATAAATAGTAAATACTATCAATTATATTAAGTATGTCTTATTTATTTAAAAGAATTAACAATTTAAGCTTACTTGAACCAGTTCCTGTGTTTGGAATGGAGGACGTGAAATTTTAGGTGGGAGAAGTTTAGTTTCAAGAAAACGTGCTTGACAAATTCGTTGGGTTTTTTATATATATTTATTAGCACTCTGATAATGGTAGTGCTAATAAATATTTCTCACGAGGTAGAAGATCATATGTTTTGGACGCTCTCAAATACATTTGAGGAAATGGATACCCTGCGTAGGGAAATGGAAGAGCTGTTTAACCGCAGTCAGCGTGTTTTTACTGCTTCTGGCCGTAATTTCCCCTTGATCAATATTTACAATCATCCTGAAGAAGTGCGCGTGGTTGCTGAACTGCCTGGTGTGCAAAAAGAAGATTTGGATATCAGCTATACCAAGGGTGTTTTAAAGCTCAGTGGACAACGCAAAGCTGCTGAGCTGTCTGAGAAGTCGGTTCAGATTCGTTCTGAACGAAAAACTGGCAATTTTGAAAAGACCGTTAAAATCCCCTTTGAAATTGATGCCGATAAAATTCATGCTGAGCTTAAAAATGGGGTTTTACAGATAGGCTTACCCAAAGCCGAAACCGTCCGTACCCGTCAAATTCAAATTCAGGCTTAAGAGAAAAGGAGACCTATGATGAGTGATACACAAAGCTTACAACTTTCAGAAAAAAATCCGGTACTTCAGGCCACCGCTGAAGAGCTGATCAGCCCGGAAAATGCCTACCGCCCAGACGTGGATATCTATTACTCTCCCGAGGCCTATCTGTTCCATGTGGATTTGCCGGGAATTAAAGAAGGGGATATTCAACTTGAAATTGACGAAAAGAACACTTTGGTTTTGAGAGCCAAAAATGCCCAAGAGTTTTCGGGTGAACTCCTGTTTAAACAGGTTGCGCTCGGGAATTTTTACCGGGCTTTTCATCTCAGCGACGATATCGACCGCAACCAGGTTCAAGCGCGTTTTGAGAATGGCGTGCTTGAAATTCAAGTCGGACGCCGTGAGGAAATCAAGCCCAAGCGGATTGAAATCAAAATCGGCTAAACGTAAAAAGGGAGGGCCCCCTGCCCTCCCTTTCAGTTTTTTACAAGAAGCCTACAGCGGGTTTTGTCCCTTTTCAACCCGCACATTGATGGCAATGCCCCCCCGGGCTTTAAAGTTGCCCTTGACCTGTATCCAACGTGGTTCCATGGCCTTGACCAGGTCATCTAAAATGCGGTTGGTCACGGCTTCATGAAAACTGCCAATATTGCGGAATGAAAATAGATACAGTTTCAAGGCTTTGGATTCAACGCATTTTTGGTTGGGAACGTAGTGAATTTCGATTGTGGCGAAATCGGGCTGTCCGGTAATCGGACACAAGGTGGTAAATTCGGGGCAATCCAATGAAATCAGATAATCCCGATCAGGCGCTGGGTTTGGAAAGGTTTCCAAAACAGCATCTTCTGGGCGTTGAGGGTATTCCGTCGTTTTGCCCAAAATTTTTAAATCTTGCTTTTTTAATTTTTTACTCATTTTCATTTTTTCCAAACAGATATTTCAGACCTGCAGCCATGCGATGGCTCCAATGGGTCCAATTATGCCCTTCATTGTACTCCTGGTATCTGAAGGTATACCCTTTTGCGGCCATGACATCTGCCATATGGCGGTTGGCATGAATCAAGCCTTCCAGACAGCCTGCGCTGAGATAAAAGCGAACGGGGCGAATAGGAAGATCGCGCAAGGTATTGACCATGCGCTCACGGTAAAATTGGAAAGAACTGGATTGCCCAAAGACCTGGCCATAAACATGGGGGTATTGAAAGGCCAGATAAGTAGACACCAAGCCACCCAGTGAGGAGCCCAGCAAAGTCCGGGCCTCTGGTTCAGGTCGAGTTCTGTAGTGCTGGTCTATCATGGGGGTGATTTCTTCTACCAACATATGACAGTAACTGTTGTTAAAAGTATATTCACTAAAGCGGTGAATTGGGTCAATGCATACGGCAATGACGGGTTCAATGGCTTCTTCTGCGATTAAACGATCAAGAATCCAGTGAAGTTTTCCATTTTCAATATAGTCTCTGCCATCATGGGTATACAGGACAGGATATCTTTTTTCTGGATTTTCTTCGTAATCAGGTGGCAAATAGATATACAAATCGCGGCCTCCAGGCAAAGCGCCGCCCTGAAAACTCTCTTTGAGAACCTGTCCATGGGGAATGTCGGGTGCCCAGTGAGGGTGGACATCGCCCAGGTAATCGCGCATGACACAGGCTGAATTCTTTCCCCCAATGCCATTTTCAAGTCTTGTCTGGTTCCAGGGATCAAGTGTCCACTCCCCGTTTACCAGAAATTTGTATTCTAAACGGGCGTCACGGGGCAGAATGATAGACAAATAAAACAGATCTCCCGGCAATCTTTGCAAATAAAGCCCCCGGCTGTGCCAGCCTGTAATTTCACCGGCCAGCTCTACTTCACGGGTATGGGAAGTGCCTTGGTAGAGAAAGGTGACTTGTGTGCCTTCTATCCAGGGAGAAATTTGTTTTTCTGCAAGCTGACGGATTCTTTTTTCAAGTTGAGGTGAAGTGGGAGCGGAAGGATGCGTACCTCTGGACATGACAGAGATGATGGGTACATTGAACATAGCGCAAACCTTATAGATTGATAGTTGGATTGTTTGCTTATTTTACAATAACTTTATTCTAAAGGCAGTGATCGATGTGATATGACAGTAGAAATTGTATTTTCGCGCCGATCAAAGAGCGCAATATCTGCTCTGTTTTCTCCCAAACGGTTGGTATAGAGCACCCGCGTATTGTCACTGGACAAACTGGGATCTGTACCTGGGGTAATCGGGAAGGATTTAGAAAGAGAGAAAAAATACATATAAATATTGCTGAGGTAATTAAAGACCATTAAGGAACGATCCTTGGACCATTCAGCATCTGCGAAGGTTAAATCGGTTTGATTCATGGGAACCGTCTGCTGGGTTTGCGAGGCCAAATTAAAGGTATGGTATTCCAGAATCCGTTGATTCAGCTCTTTGGATTGAGGCGTCATGGTGCTTAACCATTGCAGTTTCAGGCCATCGTTGGACCAGGCTGGCGCATAGACTTCTCTTTCCAGTGTGATGGGCAGAGATGTGGTTACACTTGTGGCAACATCATAGAGTCGAATTTGGCGGTTGCATTGTACGCCGCCCACCCGATCATTGGCTTCACAGTTATTATCGTAGGTAAAAACAAAACGTGATTCAGAAGGATGCCAGCTGGGATTATCTCCATCACTGACCTTGTGAAGATTCTCGCCATTTTTATCCAAGAGATAAATTTCTTCAGTGTCTTCTGTACTGAGGAGAAAATTCTCGCCACTGGCATCCCAACTGACGGTTTTAAAGCGTGCGGGTTTGAGTTCTTTGACTTTGAGCAGATCACTGCCATCCAAAAGACAGGTATACAAAATATCATGTACTTCCTGGCTATTGTCTTTGCGTGAACGAAACAGAAAGGCGATACGTTGACCATCAGGAGCCCAGCTGGGAGAATAGGCCATACGAACCAGACCCGGCACCGGTGTGCTGACAGGCGTTGGATTGGTTCCCTGAGCGCTTACACAGCCACTGATTAAGAAGGCTGAGACGAGCAGAGCCTTAGAAATTGAGTTCCATAATGGTTGAGTAATAGCCATGTTCCTGCTGCTTTAAAGTAATTTCCCGAATGCGGGCTTCAATTTGCTGATTAGACAAAGCCGTTTGGTAATAAGCATCGGTTGCTCCCCAGGCCAAATAGGCGGAAGGGGGGGCCACATTTACGATTACCGCTGCGGTTCTCGCAATATCAGAATCGATACTGCTTAAAAGATAGCTGCCTAAAAAACTGACAATCAAGGTGGCGGCAAAACCGCCCAAGACCCAGACGCCTCTGTTGGTGTGTCCTGCGTATAAGTGTCCGGCACCTGGCACAACTGAAAACAGAGCGGCGATTTCAGGTTCTGCTTTGAGTGCTTTCAAACGTTGTTTTTCTGCCTCAAGTGCTTTGAGATCCATGCCTTTGAGTGGATCTGAAGTGGCAGCCTGGGCTACCACGACGGGCGTTGCGGCTTCAAACCTGTAAACAGGTTCTTCTGCAGCCTGAACTATCCCCGGAAAAGTATGCGACAGAAGAATAGCTGCTGTCACTGCGGAGAGGGCGGATCTGAGAGAATGCTTTTTGTTTTGTTTCAAAACTGCCATAATGTCACCGATACCAGACTCCCTTTCATTATATACGCATTTTCGGCCGGGTCTAGGGTGTTTGTCACCTTTTGATTATAAGCCTCTGCCCGTCGCCAGGCATCACCAAAATTCCAGATCCACAACCCAGGCAAGGCAATTTGCAGAGCCAGCGTCAAAGCCTCCCAATGGGCTTCCGGCAGACGTTGGGTTGAACCATCCCGTACCACTCGGTCTTGAATTGAGCTTGCGCGTTGCTGATCTACCCAAAAGTAGGCGGCAACACCCAATGCCAGTCCCACAGTTATTAAAACTTCAGGCCAGATCCGCTCTTCCACATACATCTGTCCGCTACCCGGCAGGGCAAGTGAAAAGGCAAACGCCAGCCAAGGACTTTTTTCAAGTGCCTCGGTTTCGTCGGTTTGTACAGAGAGTGTTTCTTCTGTCTTTGTACTTTCAGCGAATCCCGATGGAACCAAAATGGTCATCATGATGCACCAGACTAACCCAAAGATTACCAAATTTTTCTGCATTCAGCCAAATATTTTTTTCAACTCAGGATGATAGAAGGTGAAATTGAACAAACCCTTGAGGACATGGACTTGTTCAGGATTAAGTTCTGCAATATTACACAGTTCCAGACTGATTGTCAAAGTTCCCAGCCCCATGATCAACAGATTCAGATTTAATTTTTGCAAATTGGGCAAAGGCAGGTGGCGTGAGCGTGCCGGAATAATTTGCGGTGTGCTGATATCTCCGGTTAAATGGGGGGGAATCAAGGCCGGTGCTACTTGGTTAGCCATTTCAAGCAATCTGGATTTGACCAGGCTGCTGCCAGCTTTTACCAGATATTTTTGCCCATTCATGCGGGTGACAATATGGTGTTCATTTAAGATAGACGGAACTGTTCCCAGGGTCAGGCCCGATTCGTCGATATCGACTTCTACGCTCATGCTGTCAATTGCCCGAAAAATAAACTTGCGGTTTTCAAGTATCCATTCGCCTTTGCGATCGGCATCTAGAGGGATATGAATTGGTTTGTCCTGTCCCAATCTAACGCGCAGAGCTTCTGGTTGACGCAAACCATCTTTGGATTCAATCACGCCAATTTTTATTTTTTCATCATTGTAAAGGGGGCCTAAATTGAGCTCGATGGATTTTACCCATTCATCGGTACAGTGGTATTTTCGCGAACTGCCTTGATAGGGCAGGCCCAAGAGTCTTTTCATGGATTCATCACGTTGAGAGGATTCTTCAGAGGTCAGGGTTGTGAAATTATGCCCACAGAGACTGTACGCACTGAGATTTAAAGCGGTTAGGAGTGAGATGTCAAAGATACATTGCCCACCGATGGCAGGTCCCAATAACCCGACACGAATGAGCAGACGGTAGGGAGAGTTATTTAATGAAGGACTGTTTCTGGCTGCAATGACAATTTTATCAGTTGCAGCCTGTAAAGCCCTGATACAGTCAGCCTGTATATCAGCCTGTCTGAAAACATCGTACAGACTCAAGTCATTCCTCAATTGGCCCAGGATAATTATTAGTATACCATTCTGTCTGAGCGGCTTGATCTGGGCATGTTATAGTGAAGGTGAGATTTTTCCTGTTTTTGGGAGGGTGTGAAGTGCCTGTAAAAATACAGTTTGGGATATTGAGTTTATTTTTTGCGTTTGTTTTGATGGGAGCAACCTCTCCTGCGCAGAAAGTTCAGGTTGAGAAAAAAACACTTCAGTCTCCGGAAATTGGAAAACAGGTGTATCAGGGACAATGTCGTTTTTGTCATCAACCCAAACCTGTGAACAGTCTGCCTGACCTGAATGCCTGGGTGCGTTTGCTCTATACCAGTGGCTGTCCACGGATCAGTCTTTCTTTGAATGAGTTACAGCGCAAACAGATTCGCGCCTTTGTGGAGTTTGAACTGAAAAAAGTACCCCCTTCTCCTTTGAAATAATTCAGCGTTTTTTAAAGAGTATGGGTGAGTGTTTCCCTTTCAGGGAGCGCCTTGGGGCAATGTGTGAAAAGAGAGCACTTACTTTAGTATGTTGAAATTTTGGAAATTGTCTGGCGCAAAGATACTTTGGGCCAGTTTTTTAGTGTGTCTGGCCCTTTTCTTGATGATCGCAGGCTTTGAGTTCTTTTTAAAACATCAAATCCGTGCTGATTATCAGCGCAACTATCAGACTTCAGCGGAAAAAGCGAGTCAATTGCTTTCTGAGGATTTAGGCCCTTTGCTGCAGATTGCGAAGGTAGATGCCGCTTATTCAACACGTACCCTACAAAAAATTCGTGATTCTGTTTTCAGTGTTGAAGTGGGAAGTTCGGCCTATCTCATTTTATTGGATAAAGCAGGTGTGTTTTTGCATCACCCGAATCGTGACTGGGGTTTGGCCTCTGTGCATGCTTCCCGTTACTTTCCTGCTGAAGCAACACGGGCGATAGAGGAGACCTTAAAGAATTCGCAACGAAAATTTGTGCGTTATACGGATCGCGGACAGGTCTTTTGGCTATTTTTGGAACCGCTCTCAGAAAAACCATTTTTTATGGGTTTGGTTTGCAGTGAGTCTGAATTGACAGAACTGCCTGATGCGCAAAGGTTTGCTTTGTTACGTTTTTTAAGTGGCAGTTTTGCCTTGATCTTGGGAATTTCTCTCTTGCTGGAGCTCTGGCGTTTTTCACGGGTTGAGATCAAGCGTTTGTCTTGGCTTTTTTCCTTGGCTTTGTTGGCGAATTTAGGCTATGCCTGGTATTTGCAGATTCATGTGAACCCTTCTCCTGTTGAATCCCAAAGCTTAGGCTCACCCACAGATTTGACCCGTTACCGTGCTTTGCTTCAAATTCATGGAACAGGCAGTTACTTACCGGATCCGATTTTGGTTCCGACGGGTTTGCGAATTCGTTCTTTGAGTTTTGAAAAGCCAGATATTGTCAGAATTTCAGGTTATTATTGGCAGAAATTTCCCCGTTGGCGCAGGGGGATGATTTCACCTGAATCCAAGGGGATTTTCTTTCCTGAAGCACGAGAAGTTCGTTTCCGTGACGCTTTTTCGCGACTGGCTTCGGGCTATGAATTGTCGGGGCAGTATTTTGAGCTGGTTTTGCAGCAAGGCATGAATCATTCTCATTACCCTTTGAACCGTGAAACCGTCAATCTGCATTTTTCTGTGCCAGAGCAAGCTGAAAATATTGCGCTCATTCCCGATCTTGATGCCTATCCCAAAGCCACAAAACCAGGCTTAGATACTGCGCTGCGGATTGATGGCTGGGATATTTATGCCAGTGCTTTTCACTATCTTTTAACCGATCGACATCCCTTGTCTGAACTGCATGAAAAGTCCGAGGGACAGGTCCCTGAACTGAATCTGAAAATCTATGTAAGACGCAGTTTTTGGGGGGTTGTGATTCTCAATCTGATCTATGTCGGTATGGTCTTGCTGCTGCTTTTTTGGGTGCTGATCCGAACCACCTCAGCCTATTATGAACTGTACCGCCCTTTGGATATCTTTGGGCCAGCGATGGGATTGCTTTTCCCTCTGCTTTTTGCACAATCAAATTTGCATTTGGGCGTGATTGGGGTGGAGCGGCTTTTTTATCTTGATTATTTTTATTTTATGGTCTATTTGGCCATTGTTTTGGTCTCCGCCCATTTTCTCTTTTGGGCCCCTCAAAAGGCGACTGTTTTGAACCGAGAGGATGGGATTTTAGTCAAATCCATGTATTGGCCTTTGATTTTAGGCTGTCTTGAATTGGTGACCCTGACCCTGTTTTGGTAAATATAAAATAGGGTAAATATAAGGTTAAATTTTGTTAAAAATATAGATTTATGCCTTGAGATCAAACAAGATCAAACCCCGCTATCCCTAAATAAAATATAAGTGTAGGTCATTTTCAAGTTAATTTTTGTAGGGAGTAGTTGAGCCATGTCAAAACCATACGCCCGCTTCGTGCTGGTTTCTCTCTTTTCGGTTTCTCTTTTCAGTATGATGGGCTGTGGGCGTCGTCTGCCCAATCAAGACAAGCCCCCCGCTGCTGAAGAACCAGGAACGCCCCCCGCAGATCCTGGCACACCTCCAGCGCCGCCAGCCGATCCTGGCTTGCCTCCCGCACCTCCTGCCGATCCTGGTTTGCCTCCTGCGCCGCCAGCGGATCCTGGTTTGCCTCCCGCACCTCCTGCCGATCCCGGAACGCCCCCTGCGCCTCCGACCGATCCGGGAGCACCTCCTGTACCCCCGACTGATCCCGGTGCTCCTCCTGCACCGCCTGCGCCAGGCAACCCCGCTGTAGATGCCTTTATGGCTGAAATGGCCAAAGCAGGTTTTAGCGATGCCGCTTTGGTAAGTGCTGAACTGCAAAAAACTGTGAATCTGAAGATTACGGGCTGGAGCAAAGGCAAACATGAATCACCTGACCAAAACGTAGAAGCCATGTTTGAAGCCACGAAAACTTTGTTTGCGGCTCCTCCTGCCAATCCCCAGGAGTATTTTGAGCGCAGCATGGCCTTTTCACAACAAGCCGGTAATTTTACCTTTTTCGTTGATTTAAAGGTTTCAGCTGAACGCAAGGATCTTTATGTAATGAAGTTTGATCCCGCCAGCAAGCAAATCTTGGGGATCAATGAAAAGGATTTGGAATATACGCCTCCTCAACTCAGTGCCATGAGTGCACGCAGTGCCACCTTGCGTCGCCTGAATGCCGCTGTTGAAGGCAAAGTGTTCTTCTACGGTGAAGAGCAGGGTAAGTTTCTGGACCCCCAGCGGTTTATCCCGATCCCTGCTGAGGTATTGAATCCTCAGTTGCAGGCCGCCCGTGCCCGTGTTGCTGCCCAGTCAGCTATGAACACCTACCGTGTGGCCCCCAGAACCACGGCTTATCCAGTGATTCGCCGCTAAGTTATAAGTTTTTACTCTCTATTCCTACACTTTCCCCGGGCGCAATGCCCGGGTTTTCTTTTGCCTTTAAAAGAGTTGACGAAAATTCTGGTGCAGATTTTCTGCCTGGATTTTTTGTTGCAGGTTTTTCAGTTCTGAACTGAGATCGGGATTGAGCTTTAAGGCTTCTGCAATGGCTGCCGTTGCTTTCTCAATTTGCCCGTTTTTGAAATAGGCTTCCGCCAGAATTTTAAAGTCCAACCCCTTGAGATTGGGACGTTGCCCGTTGGTTTTGAGCATTTCTTCCATGACTTGAATCAGCTCGGGCCAACGTTCTTTTTTGAGCAGGGGCCGTGCTTTTTTGCGGTAACAGCGACACAGTTGGGCGTAGACGTGGTTATCGCCTGCCGGAGCCTCTTGCAAGGCCTGTTGATAAATCTTAAAAGCGGTTTCAATCTCTTTGGCTTCAAAAAAGCGATCCGCATCAAAAATCAGGCTTTGATAACGGCTGCGTTTTTGTGGGGCCGGGCTGCCGGGACGGCCGAGAGGTTTTCTTTGCATGCTTTGCTCCTGAGCAAGGGGATGGCTGAAATTGTACCTTATTTTTGAAATTCAAAAAATCAATTCAAAATTTTTGGAACAAATAAAGAGTGATTTGCGTCCTCTAGAAAATATCATCCCAAATTTATGTAAAGGAGTACAGATACCATGAAAATTCGCATTCATACCCAGTATGCCACTGCATCTTTGATGGCAGTGAGTGTATCTGTGCCCCCGTTTTACTGAGTTTTGTCTGAACCCTGTGGGTATAGACAACTCCAGAAGTCTATACCAGTCAGGGTTTTCTCCTTCAATAGCAGCTTAACCCCTCGCCGGTATAACTCCGGGAGGGGATTTCGTTTTGGAATTATTTTAGGAGGTAAGCACAATGTTTGCGATTGAATGTCATGAGGTCTGCAAGACCTTTCAAGATGGCAATTGGTGGTCTAAGCAGCGTAAGCAATTCAAAGCAGTAGATCACGTCAGTTTTCAGGTGCCCAAGGGAGAGGTCTTTGGCCTCTTGGGTACCAATGGATCAGGCAAATCGACTTTGATTCGCATGCTCTCTACGCTTTTACTGCCAGACAGTGGTTCTGTGCGGATTATGGGCTTGGATATTGAAGCTTCGGCCATGGAAGTGAGACGCCTGATTAACCGGGTGGCTGTGGATGCAGCTTTTTTCAAAAAGCTTTCAGCCTGGGAAAATCTTTCCTATTCTGCCCGTCTGTATGGGATTCATCCTGGCCAGAACCGTGAGCGGATTGTGGGGATTTTGACCCGTTTGGGTCTGAAAGAAGCCAAGCTGCACGATTCGATTGAGGATATGTCGCGCGGGATGCAGCAAAAGGTGGCGATTGCGCGGGCTTTGATTGCGGTTCCGCCCGTTTTGCTCTTGGACGAACCCACCACGGGTTTGGATCCTGTTTCAAAACGTGAGGTGCGGAATTTTATCCGTGAGGTCCGTCAGGATCACGCCACTTCGATTTTGCTGACCACCCATGATATGCAGGAGGCCGAAGAACTCTGTGATCGGATTGCGATTATGAGTGAAGGCCGACTGGTAAAAGTGGGAAGCATGGAGGTTTTGCGTGCTGCTGCGGCAAAAACCCATGAAGAAAAACAAACACTCGGATTGGAAGAAATCTTTTTTCGTCTGACCGGGAAATCTATACACGAGGAAGGAATGACTTATGTTTCATAGTCGTCGTTTAAAAATTGGAGGCATGCGCGAACTCTATGCGGTGGTTGCCTTTGTGGAGCGACAGTTTAATCTCTGTAAGCGCTACTGGACCTGGGAACTGGTCTTTTTGTTCTATACGGTGATTAATACGCTGACGATTGCGTTTATCGCCGTGGGGATGCAGAAACAAGGCCATGCGATTCAACCGGATTATGTATTTTATCTGGTGATCGGGGCCCTGATGTGGGGGTTTCTGGGAATTATTTTCCATGAGATCTCGAACTCTATCAGTTGGGAGCGTTGGGAAGGCACGATTGAACAGACCTTTATGGCCCCTGTGCAACGTCTGACCCATTTGGGCGGTGTCTGTTCCTTTGCGGTACTGTATGGCCTTTTGAGAACAGGACTGGTTTTGGTGGCTATGACCTTTTTCTTTGGCATGGGCTTGCCCAAGGCCAATTATGCGGGTGCGCTTCTGGTTTTGGGGGCTGCCAGCCTGTCTTTTATTGGTTTGGGCTTAATGGCGGCGATTTTGCCCTTGCTCTCACCTGAAAAAGGCTCACAGGCTACGCATATCATGGAAGGGGTTTTGCTGCTGGTTTCAGGGATTTACTATCCTGTTGAGGCTTTGCCCGAGTGGCTGCAAAGCTTTGCGATTTTCTCACCGGCGACTTATGCGCTGGAGGGGGTACGCAAGGCCCTGCTTCAGGGAGCGGGAGTAGCAGAACTTTGGCCCTTGGCCGCTAAACTGCTCTTGATGTCGCTGCTCTTTGTTCCGCTGGGCTTGGGGATCTTTCATACAGCAGAAACCTATGCCAAACGCGCGGGACTATTGAAGCGCAATGGTTAATCCGGGCTTTCCAGCTGAGCCAGCCTTTGCTCTGCTCTTCGAATCGCCTCCTGGCGTTGTAGGTATTGGGTTCTGGCCTGATACAGATGGGCTCTGTGTGGGCTGGAAAGATAGTTGAGAATACGGGCTGATTCTTCAGGGCTTTCGCCCTCAAGAATCAGCCCTTTCTGCGCACAGAGCCAGCGCAGGCATTCTTCAGCGCGTTGGGGATTCAGCAGGATCTGACGTACAGGAAAGAAAGAGGCAAGGCTTTCAGCGAGCTGGATGAATTCCTGGTTTTCGTGGAGCGGGGGCTTGGGGCCGGTCTGAAAACAGGGGGCTTTAAGCAGCCAGAGCAAGGGGCCGATCCAATCAAGCAGGTTCCCTGTACAGGATGGAAGCTGTTTTTGGAGCTGTTTGCGCGCTTTGGCCTGGGGGACGATGCCTTGTTTCGTGAGCTGGGCCGCTAAATGGTTTTGCCAGTCTGAATCGCTCATGGCTTGGGGTCTGAATAGCGCTGCTGGGCAAGCTTGAAGATGCTTAAGCAAGGCCTTGAGGGCTGCCATTTCAGGCATGGCTCAGCCTCATTAGCAAAGCACGCATCAGTTGCTGGATATCCTGTTCAGAACTTACGGCATGGAAGAACCAGCCCATTTTTTGAAAGGGCAATACTTCTGCTGGGGTTTGCAAATATTCAGGCAAATTGAGCAGGAGGCTGCCTCCGCCCCTGGCATTTTGAAGACTGGTCTTGAGCAGGGACTTCAGTTCTGAGCTTGCCAAGGCTTCGAGCAGGCCCTGATCTGAGATCAGAAGCAAGTGACAGGCTTCTGATGCGGGGCGCAGATAGCGTTCGCTGAGTAAGTCACTTGGAAATCGGGTGGCTCCACCTAAATAATGGCTCAGCAAGCTGAGCACTTGCTGCTCGTTGCGTGTGAAGGGCGTGGTCTCTAAGCCTTCGTCGGGGCCGCTCCAGAGGGTGATTCTTACTTTCCAGCCCTGATGCAGAGCCGATAAAGCCAGAACCACGGCAGACAGTACGGGCCAGGAACAAGTGTGGGCAGGATTGGGCAGAGAGCCGGAGGCATCCAGGTAAATGTCCAAGGCCTGAATCGGTAGGCGTGTGTTTTTTTTCGTATCATTTGACCAATATTGCTTAACAGTTGTAAAGCCCGGAACAATGCGTGGGCTCTGGATCAGGCTGTCAATCCAGGCGATTTCTTCAATCGGAGTGTCCAAAAGCCAGGGATCTGTGCCTTCGAGTAGGGGCTCCTGGGGCTGGGTCTGCATGGGTATTTTCCAGGGAGCCAGCAAGGGCTGGGCCTTTTGACGATAAAAAGCAATGCAGGCTTCTTGTTCTGAGAGCGTTTGACCCCAGGCTTGCCAGAAGTGAAGAAAGTGGCGGGGAGATTCCTGGCCCAAATGTCCGGCATGGGCACTCTTTTCTGCTTTTTCAGGCTTGAAAAGTGGCAAGGTTTTGCCAGGGTGGGAGGTTTCAGCGGGTGGTTTTGAGCTGGCGTGTGTGAGCGCTCCGTTTAAATCATGTGCCTCTCCCAGATCCGTTCCTTCTGAGAGCAGGAGGGGATGGGGTTCCTGTAGGAGTGCAGGTCGACAAAGCCTGGCAAAAGTGGAAAGGCCTTTTAAATCCTGGGTTTTGGAGCTATATACCACATCAGCCAATTCAAAAGCATCTGCTTCTTGATGGAGAGGCAGTCTTTCTTTTAAAACCTGACCTGCTGGCAGGCGAAGGAGGATTTCGTAAGCGCGTAAAACACGTTTCCAAAGTTCAGAGGGTTGAGCCGGTGCCCATTTTTGCAGGAACCCGATCAGGTTTAAATCGCTTTTGTGTGCCAAGCTGTGGTTGATTAAGAGATCCTGCCAGAGATTGGCCAAAGCGGGCAAGGAACTGAGATATTCGGGTAAAATCTGGGCGAGTATTTCAAGACTGCGCTGGTGCACCAGGTGTGAGGCCGGGCAGTAAAAAAGATGACCCGCTTCATGCGCTAAAATTTCAGTCAGATAGGGCAAAAGCCCTTCCGCTTCAATGCGTGGGCCATTGAGCAGGATCTGGCCAGAACGCAGATGGACACGGGCCAAATCCTGAGCCAGCCCCCAGTGAGCGCGTTCTGCTGGGGTTTGAATATAGAGTGGAAGGGGGATAAAACGGGGGGTATGCACCCAGACTGCCTGGGCTTTCTGCCAAGAAAGGGCAAGCGCTTCCATTTAGGGTTTTAAAATGGCAGAACTAAGCCCCAGAGGCAAGAGAACGCCTAAAAACAGAGCCAAACCCATGAGTAGAGTTGCAATTCCCTGAATCAGGAAGACCAGAATTCCACTGATAACGCTCAGAGCATAGCTTTTTTGCAGCAAATAGAGATAGAGGGCAAAAGGGGCGAGAGTGCCAACTATCTGAGGAATAATAGGAATGAACATGCCAGCCAACCCCATCAGCAGGCCGATAAAAAGCGAACCCAGAAAAGAAAGCAGATTAACCTTCAAGGCTGTTCCAAAGCGATTTTCGGCAATATTAAAAAATTTGAGTGTGAAATAAAGCATAAAACTGCTGAAGATCAGCAGCAGAGCCAGCAAAGGGAAAATCATGAAAGCGCCAAAGAACATTTCCATGGTGGCTTGGCTCCTTTTTCTGTTGAAAGACTGTTTTTACGATAGCATAAGCCTGCGTTGGCAGCCATCCTTCTTTTTTGAGCCTTGGCTTGGGTTTTTTCAGGCTCGGCTCTTCAGAGACGGGCTTTGCATCGGCTATAATGGGGAAGCCAGAGTATCGCAAAGGGGAAAAGCCATGGACACGAGATCTCAAAGCAGTTCCGGTGGTTGGAATGATCCAAGCATGGGGTATATTCAAAAGGCCGCTGACGCAGCCAGTAGTATTGAACCCATCGCGACACCAGATCTTCCCAATGAGGCGATTGAGGAAATCGCCCAAATTCTGGCTTCTATGTTTCACTACCGACATCAAGTGGATATTGTCCACCGCTTTGAAGTGATGAAACGTCTGCGTGAAGAAGCTGTCGTATTGCGTAAAACGATACAGGACAAAGGTCGGGCGGCGGTTCGGCTTGACGATTTGTTTGAACACCATTCTCTGCATACTGTAATTTATAAATCCCAGGTAGAAGCTTGGTTGGCTCTGCGTGCTCAGAAACCAACCTATGGCAAAGAACCTCCTGAGCGTTGCCCAGCTTGCGATATGCCCCTGGTAAACAGTTGGACCTGTCTGGGCTGTGGGCTTGAACTTGAAAGCCCCTATCTGCGCATGCAACTGCGGGCTTCTTCACAAAGCCAGATCCGCCATTTGCCCTATCACTACGCGCTTTTATCTGATACTGAGCGCCGCCGCCTGCTGTTTATTAACTGCCGTGAAGGCCATCGTGTGGGCTGGGAAATCGATGCTGAACAATGGGCTGTTGAGGCCCCCATGAGTGCCCTTTATCTGGACAAGCATCGGATTTTACTGACGGATCGCCAGCAGAACCGGGTTTTTGAAGTGGGCATGTTTGGGGAATTGCTTTGGGAGTTTAATACTGAGGAATCTGAACGCCATGCGCTGTTTGAGCCTTCCCGTGTGACCCTTTTTCACCGTGCCCAGGATGAATATTTTTTGATTGCAGATACGGGCAACCACCGTGTTTTGATGGTGGATCGCCACCACCGGATTCATTGGCAATATGGCATGATGGGAGAAGCGGGAGCAGATGATGGCTATCTGGATTCTCCGACAGATTTACAAATGACTTCAGATGGACATGTTCTGATTGTAGACAGTGGCAATAACCGGGTGATTGAAGTGAATTCTGACAATGGCCGGATTGTTTGGCAGGCTCCCGAACATCTGGGTCTTTTACAGCCTGTCTTTGCCGAGCGCTTGCAGAATCACCATATGATTATCGTGGATGCAGGCAATTACCGGGTTTTGGAACTCAACCCCCAGGGTGAATTGGAAGAAGAGGTCAATTATTATAATCAGAACCTCGATCCCCGTTTTCGTCTCGACAATCCCACCCAGTATATCCGCCGTGAAAACCAGAATATTCTGCTGGGCAGCGCCCAGCGCATGATGGAAATTGACCTGATTCACAAACATGCTCTGTGGGTGGCACCTCTCAATGATTTGAACTATGAATACCAGGATGAGATTCTGCATTCGCTTGACCCCAATGAAGAATTTGTGGCTTTGGTCGAAAAGCAGGATGCTCCTCCCATGGAGCAACTGAGTCTGAACCGTGTGCTGCAGCGAACCCAGGTTTTTCAAAATGCCCCCGAAGAATTTTTGGAAGTCTTAACGCCCTATCTGACCATGCATACCTATTACCCCGAAGAAAAGATCGTCAAAGAGGGCGAAACAGGCGATGCCATGTATATTCTGCGCAAGGGCAAGGTACATGTGGTGCGGGGAGAGGATACCCTTTTGGCCACCCTGGAAACCGGCGATATCTTTGGCGAAATGGCGCTGGTTTTAAGCGAACCACGCAGTGCCACTGTCAAAGCCAGTACGACCTGCGAAGTGTATCGCTTGAGCAAATGGGCCTTTGAAACCGCAATTCAGGCCTTTCCGGATGTGTACCATCGCATTCAGGAACTGGCCCAGAACCGGGCGGCGATCACCCGTTTGAAAACCGGGCGCCATCTCTCTGCTGCAGAAGCCTCTGAGGTTTTGCAAACCCTTTTGGATACGCAACTGGAGCGCTTGCAAAAAATTAAGTCGGAATACAAGCACCAGGCCCAGTCCGTGATCGTATTCCGGCCTCCTTGGCGTTTGATGTATACCAAAATTGAACAGCATGCCATTCATGCCGCGATTCGTGAGGGCTGGCACTGTTTCGAGCTGCATCTGCACAGCCGCAGTGGTGAAAAAATGACCCTGGATCAGGTCTGTCCTGTCATTTTGCTTTTGCGCGAACAGGGAGAACTGATCAAACTTCATCCTTCAGCCGATGCGATCAGGAGGGATTTACTCAACGATACCCTGGCCTTGACCTTGATTACACATCATTCCCGTGAGCAGATTCTTGAAGACTTGGGCAGTATGCAGGGTTGGGCTCCGACTCAAATTTTTGAAATAGATTTTTAAACCCAACGGAGAAAATCTATCCCGTGCCGGTTGGGCTTGAATCCGGGTACAATAGAGCACTGGCTTGCGCCTAAGGCGTAGCGTCAATTCCTGTATGATTCGAGGGATGCCTGTGATTGAAAGAGATTTGGCCCAACTGGCTGTAGATACGGCCCTGCAGCGTGGAGCAACCTATGCCGACGCCCGGATTATCCGCTTGCAAACCGAGCAATTGGATATTCGCAATGGCAATGTAAATGGCATTAAACAACACCTGGAAGTCGGTATCGGCATTCGGGTTCTGGTAGATGGGGCTTGGGGCTTTGCAGCCAACCCCGATTTGAAAAAATCCAAGGTTGAAATTGCGGTGGATCGTGCGATTGCCCTGGCCCGTGATTCAGCCCATCTGTACCATGCCCCCGTGGTTTTGGCACGGCGTGCGCCGATTGTCACGGTTTGGAAATCCCCCTGTCAGATTGATCCTTTTGGAGTTTCGCTGGAAGACAAGTTGGGCTTTTTATTTGAAGCAGAAGAAGAAATGCGCCGGGTCAAAGGCATTGCCTTTACTGAAGCCGGCATGGATCTCTGGAAAGAATGGCAGCTTTTTGTGAACAGCGATGGCAGCCAGATTGAACAGGAAATCGTGCAGACCGGCTCTGGCCTTTCGGCTACAGCGGTTTCAGATACCGATGTGCAAACCCGTTCGTTTCCCTCTTCCTTTGGTGGACAGTTTAAATCTGCTGGATATGAGCTGATTCCCACGCTGAACCTCAAAGACAATGCCCAGCGCGTGGCTGAAGAGGCCGTGCAGTTGCTGACTGCCAAGGCCTGCCCGGTGGGTGAAAAGACCCTGATTCTGGGGGGCTCACAACTGGCTTTGCAAGTACACGAATCCTGTGGGCATCCGGTGGAATTTGACCGGGTGCTGGGTCATGAAGCAGATTTTGCTGGCACCAGCTTTTTAACCCCTGAAAAACGCAATAACTTTCAGTACGGCTCTGAAATTGTGAATATTGTGGCCGATGCCACTGCTCCTGGCGGGCTGGGGAGCTTTGGCTATGATGACGAGGGCACGCCTGCCCAGAAATCAGACATTATCAAAGATGGCCGTTTTGTAGGCTACCTGATGAGCCGTGAAACCGCTGAAAGCAATGAAATGGAATCGAATGGGGCCATGCGTGCTCAGGGGTGGAATCATACCCCGATTGTGCGCATGTCGAATATCAACCTGTTGCCCGGTGACTGGGAACTTCAGGCCATGATCGAGTCGACTGAAGATGGGATTATGGTTTGCGATAACCGCAGCTGGTCAATCGATGACAAGCGTCTGAATTTCCAGTTTGGCGGTGAGCTGGGCTGGGAAATCAAGGGTGGCAAAATTGTCGGCATGGTCAAGAACCCGACCTATACCGGCATTACGCCTCAATTCTGGCGCAGCTGTGACGCGATTGCCAATCAGAATCATTATCAAATCTGGGGCACGCCCAATTGCGGCAAGGGCCAGCCGATGCAAGTGGCCCGTGTGGGTCACGGGGTTTCCTATGCCCGCTTCCAGAACGTGAAAGTAGGTGTGGGCTATGCTGAATAAGAAAAAAGCGCAGGAGATTCTCTCTGAGGCGATTCGCTATTCGCCGGCAGATGAAACGGAAGTGATTCTGAGTGGGGGCAAAACCTTCTCGACCCGTTTTACCAATAACTATATCTCTCAAAATGGCGCGCAGAAGGAATATGACCTGACCGTGCGTGTGGCCTTTGGGCAGCAGGTGGGTGTGGCTTCCTGCAATCTTTTTGATGGAGATAACCTCAAAAAGGTTGTTGACAATGCCTGTAATGCAGCCCGCCACAGCAAACCCGACCTTGACTGGACGTCTGTGCTGGAGCCAACAGATCATCAGGAAATGAATGATGCCTATCTGCAGGACACGATTGACTATACTCCGCATGAAAAGGCCGAACGCCTGGCACCGATTTTGAAACAGTCCATTGACAAGGGCCTGACTTCAGCCGGGATGTTGGTCAATGGCGATCAGATGTTGACCGTGATGAATTCCAAAGGGCTTTTTGCCTATCAGTCCTGGACTACCGCTTCTTTTACCTATACCGCCATGGCACCCAACCAGGGCTCGGCCTGGGCTGAATATCACAGCCACGATATGGCTGAAGTTGCGGTTGAAGAACTGGCTGCTCAGGCCATGGAAAAGGCGCTTTTGAGCCAGAACCCGATTGCCGCTGAACCTGGTGCCTATACCGTGGTGCTGAGCCCCAGTGCGGTGCTGGAATTGGTTGAGTTTCTCAACTACCTGGGTTTTGGGGGCATGGCCTATGAAGAAAACCGTACCTTTACAGCGGGCAAACTGGGCCAGCAGCTTTTCGATCCCCGGATTAACCTGGTAGATAATCCTTTCCGCAAGGAAGTGCTGGGGCCTGGCTTTGACTATGAAGGCCATCCCAAACAAGCTCTGCCTTTGATTGAAAACGGCGTGGTGCGCAATCTGGCCTATGACCGCCGAATGGCGAACAAGGCAGGCAAACAGTCTACGGGCCATGCCCTGATGCCCCCTGCCACGATGGGGCCTTTTCCGACCCAGATTGTGCTGGAAGCGGGTGAAGACACGCTTGAAAGCATGATTGCCTCAACCGAGCGCGGGATTTATATTACCCGGCTCTGGTACTCCAATGTGGTTGATCCCAAACAGGCGATTATCACCGGCATGACCCGTGATGGCACCTTTATGATCGAAGACGGCAAACTGAGCAAGCCCTTGCGCAATATGCGTTATAACGAGTCGCTGCTCAAGGCGTTTGCCCAGGTCGAAGGCATTGGCAACCGGGTCTACGGCTTTCAGGGCTATTTTGGCAAGTTGGCCGTGCCCGCGCTGAAACTGCGTGATTTTCACTTTACAGGTGTTTCGCAGGAATAAGTCTGAACATGTTTGAAAGCCCCCGCTTCGTTTTGATGAGGCGGGGGCTTTTTTATTTTATTTTTGAGCTTTATGATAGGGTTGATGGGAAAGCCGATGATCGGTCCTGCTTTGCTGACTTTTGTTGGCCTTTTTTCCCCTCAAATGGGGATTGAGCGCCATTTGAATCAAGATCTTCCATTGCAAAGGGGCGTTGTTGCATGAATGCTGACCTAAAAAAAGCCCCCGAGAAGGCCATAATGCTGGTAATTTCAGGGTATGAAAAAAAATGTTAATGACCCCAAACCGAAGTATCGAGTCACGAACTGGTCTGAGTATAACAAAGCCTTGAAGCAAAGGGGAAGTATCACGTTCTGGTTTTCGGAAGATGTTCAAGAAAAATGGCTGACGAATGAAAAAACGGGAAAACGAGGAGCCTCCCAAACCTATTCAGATCTAGCCATAGAAACGTTTTTAACTGTTATGGCACTTTACAAATTGCCATTAAGAGCTGCCGAAGGTTTCATCCACTCAATCTTTGCTTTAGCGGACATTAAATTAGGGGTTCCTGAGTACAGCACAGTGAGTCGGAGGAGATTTGGGCTGAAGGTTATTTTGCCCCGCAAAGTGAGTGATAGAAAGATTCACGTTGTTATTGACTCAACGGGAGTCAAAATTTTTGGAGAGGGAACTTCAGTTGTTAGCGACGCTAGGAACCTTACAAATGAAGATAGCATTGATGAGTGGAAGGTGCGTCAACACGGTTACAGCAAGCGTAGAACATGGCGAAAGCTTCATTTGGCTGTAAATGAAGCAATATGCGAAATTGTCGCCAGTGTTGTTTCTGAAAACTCACTTACTGACGGTGACGCTTTGGCTGACCTACTTGAGCAAATTCCTGAGCCAATTGAACAGGTCTCCACTGACGGAGCCTATGACTGGTTTTCATGTTATGAAACATCGCTCAGCGTCAGGCTAAAGCAGCGATTCCTCCTCGTGAAAATGCCAAAATTAAGCAAAGAAAAAAAGTAGGAATTGAGCCTTTGCCCAGAGATGAAAACCTCAGAAGAATCAGGCAAATCGGGCGTAAAAACTGGAAAATTGAAAGTGGCTATCATCGGCGCAGTTTGGCTGAAACCAGCATGTTCAGGTTCAAACAGATTTTCGGTGGAAGTGTTCACTCGCGCTCCTTTGAGAGCCAAGCCGTTGACCTCTTTGTTAGATGTGTATTGCTCAATCGAATGACCTGGCTGGGAATGCCTGTATCTGAAAAAATAGAGGTTGTTTTATGACTCTTCCAATTTTAAGTAAAAACTCGATTGCTCAACTTTTGATTCATGCAACAACGCCACTGTTACTGTAAGCAATGGCATCTTTTGAGCATTAAATGTCAATTTAGGAATGCTGTTACCAAAATCTTTTATCAAAATAAAGATCAAATATCTGATCGTTGTTGATGATTTTCATATTTTCTGCCATGCATTGTGCAATCAATAAGCGATCAAAAGGATCTCGATGGTGAAAAGGTAATTTTTCAAGGGTTAAAAAATGGTGGGTATGCGTAGGCAGTAAATAAAATCCGATCGCTGTGATGTGATGAAAAATGCTTTCTAAAGGCTTGTTCAATCTTAATTTCCCAAGGCTCACTTTGATGGTCATCTCCCAGAGGGTGGCCATACTCACATAAATATCATTTTCTGGATGCTCAATAATTTCTCGGAGGTCAACGACCCTGGCCTAAAGGCCAGAGCTTGTAACTAACCAAAGGAGATGTTCCCTTGAATCGCTACAATAGGCTGGTTGACAGACAGCCCTTTAAATTGCAAGTAATTGGCGCGAATATTAATCGCGGCGTTGTGGTCAGCATGGCAAGTAAATTTGCACACACGACACTTAAACACAGACTGTTCAGGGCGATTGGAGCGGGAAACATGTTTGCATTGAGAACACTTTTGCGAGGTATAACGGGGGTCAACAAAAACAACACTGACTCCCGCAGCCTGCGCCTTATACTCAACAAACGTCTGTAATTGGGCAAAGCTCCATTTGTGCAGCCGCTTACGCTGAGCTTTTTTCAGTTTGGTTTTACCCCGAATATCTGTCAGATTTTCAAACACCA